>JAKPAQ010000159.1 GCA_029779385.1 Actinomycetes bacterium
GCGTCGGTTGCCGCGCCAACCTCTGCCTTGAACAGGACCGTGTCATTTTCGATGATCGCCCACGCCCACCCCATAGTCACCAATTGGGTGACCCGAGCGAGGTAGCCCCCGCGGGCGCTTACCGTCTCGGGGTTAACTCCCACTTCTTCGGTGAACATGGCTACGCAGGCCGGATACAACACGTCAACTTCGTCGAGGGCCACTTGGCGGACTCGCCGATCGGGGCGAACGGGCGAATCGTTCGAGATCACCATGAACGGTTGCACCGGGCGCGGCGACCTTGCTGGCCCCCACGAAGATTCGACTTGCGCCCACAGCGGTAACACCGATCTGGCTGGCCCCACTAGCGAACTTGGCCGGTGGCCATGGGCGAGTAGCCGCTCGGCGAACGCGTCAATCGATTCGGGTGTGGCCTGAGCAGGAACCACATTCGCGCCGACGTGCAGCAGTGAAACGCAGGCTGAGTTTTCGAAATAGCCCCAAAGTTCACCGCCGAAAGTACGCCGATCCAGCCTCGTGGAATCGACTCGGTGCCGCACAAACACGTCAACGTGGGGCTCGCGGTCAAGAACTTCGTGAACGAGGTCTAAGTCGCCGCTGCCCAACGCCCTGACATAGGACGAAGTTGCGGCGGGCGGGTCGCAAACCTCGGTCATGTCAACGCACTCTACTCAGGGCCTGGGTTAACCCTCAGAAACCGAAACGGCTGCTGCTGCGCCCTCGACCGGTTCAATGGTTTCGGCGATCCGCATCGCCTCTTCGATTAGCGTCTCGACGATCTTGCTTTCAGGGACCGTCTTGATGACCTCGCCCTTAACGAAAATCTGGCCCTTGCCGTTTCCAGAAGCGACTCCCAGATCGGCTTCGCGAGCCTCGCCAGGTCCGTTCACCACGCAACCCATCACGGCGACTCGAAGCGGAACCTCGAGCCCGTCGAGGCCGGCGGTTACCTGCTCAGCCAGCGTGTAGACGTCGACTTGGGCGCGGCCGCAAGAGGGGCACGAAACAATTTCTAGCTTTCGCGGGCGCAGGTTGAGCGACTGCAGGATCTGAATGCCGACTTTCACTTCTTCGACTGGCGGTGCCGAAAGCGAAACACGAATCGTGTCGCCAATGCCTTGGCTGAGCAGTGCACCAAAGGCGGTCGCGCTCTTGATCGTGCCTTGGAAGGCCGGTCCTGCTTCGGTAACCCCCAAGTGCAGCGGCCAGTCGCCGCGCTCGGACAGCAGTTGGTAGGCCTTGACCATGACGACTGGGTCGTTGTGTTTGACCGAGATCTTGAAGTCGTGGAAGTCGTGTTCCTCGAAAAGGGACGCCTCCCAAACGGCCGATTCCACCAGTGCCTCTGGGGTTGCCTTGCCGTATTTCTCGAGTAGCCGCTTATCAAGCGAGCCGGCGTTGACGCCGATGCGAAGTGAGACTCCGGCGTCCTTGGCTGCTTTGGCAATTGCGCCAACCTGATCGTCGAACTTTCTAATATTGCCCGGGTTCACCCGCACGGCGGCGCAGCCTGCGTCAATGGCGGCGAAGACGTATTTGGGTTGGAAGTGGATGTCCGCGATGACCGGGATCTGCGACTTTTGCGCGATTTGCGCAAGCGCATCGGCGTCATCTTGACTCGGGCAGGCCACCCGCACGATGTCGCAGCCAGCCGCGGTCAACTCGGCGATCTGCTGCAGTGTCGAGTTCACGTCCGAGGTCAAAGTGGTGGTCATCGACTGCACCGAGATGGGGGCGTCGCCACCAACATCGACCGAGCCAACTGCGATCTTTCGCGTCTGTCGCCGTGGCGCGAGTACCGGAGGCGGCCCCTCGGGCATCGGCAAATCGACCCCGCTCATGAGATTCGCACCGGGTTGACTAGGTCGGCATAGATCAGCACCACACCCATGATCATAAGGACGAGCCCCACACCGTAGGCCACAGGCAGCATTTTGGCGACGTCAACGTAACCCGGATCGGGCCTGCCGCGACGCTTGGCGATCCGCCGGCGCAGCTCTTCCCATAGGGCTCCGGCGATATGTCCGCCGTCCAGCGGCAGCAACGGAATCAGGTTGAACAGCCACAGGAACAAGTTGAGGCTCGCCAACAGGCCGATCAGCCTTTGGGTGCGATCTGCCCAGGAGGGATCGTCCATGGTGACAAGTTCGCCGGCGACCCGGCTGGCGCCGACGACACTGACTGGTCCATCCGCCTGACGTTCGCCGCCCATCGCGGCCTTGGCCACATCGACCATTCGCACCGGCAGGTGCACGAGAGCATTGGCAGTAGCACCAATCATTGAGCCCATCTCCTGGACCACAAACACCGGCCCTTGACGCTCCTTGACCACTTCGGGACGAACACCCAAGAAACCGACGTTTTCAGTCTTGTCGGGATCATCGATGGAAGCTCGCGCTAGCACCGACGTTTTGACCTTGACCTCTTTGGAGGCGCCATCGCGCATGAAATCGATCGTGGCGGTGTTGTTTCCGTTGTCTCTGATGAGTTTGGTCAGTTCGTCCCATTCGGTGACTTCAACGCCGTTGATTGCGGTGATCTGGTCACCGGGTTCGAGACCGGCCTGCTTCGCGGGTGTAATTGGATCGGCATCGGTACAAGTACGGCCGACCTCAGCATCAGAAATCGCACAGTCCGAGATGGCCGAAACCGTAGTGGTCGGCGTCTGCACTCCAAACGCCATAAAAGACAGTGAGAACAAGACCGTGGCGATCAGCAGATTCACTGTTGGCCCGCCGGCCATCACGATTACTTTCTGCCACCAAGGCTTGCGGTAGAACAGTCGGTCCTCGTCTTCTGGTTCGACGTCTTCGTATTCGGCCGACCGCGCGTCCTTGGCCAGCTGCGTAAACAGTCCAGTGTCTGCCGACCGCACGAGAAGGTGCCCATCGGCGTCGCGCTCCTCTTTCTCCGGCGGGAGCATGCCGACGAGTTTGACGAAGCCTCCCAGCGGGATCATCTTCACGCCGTATTCGGTTTCACCACGTTTAGTCGACCAGACGGTCGAACCAAAGCCGACGAAGAACTTGGTGACCTTGACGCCAAACTTCTTGGCCGGCCACATATGACCGACTTCGTGTAGTGCGATCGAGGCAGCCACACCGATCAGGAACACTACGACCCCAAAGGCGTACATCATTGGCTAATCGCCTCCTTGCGGCCAGCGACCGCCGTTTGAGCTTGAGTACGAGCAAGACGATCGGCAGCCAATACTCGATCTACCGTTAGTTGACCTTGTGCCGATTCGGGATCGGCTAAATGTGCGTTTACCACCTCGGCGACTGTGTCGACGATGCCAAGGAAGTCAAGATCCCCGGCAATGAATGCGGCCACACACTCCTCGTTTGCGGCATTGAACACCGCCGGCGCGGTTCGACCGAAAGCGCCGGCCGCTCGCGCGAGCGCCACCGCGGGGAACACTTCGTCGTCAAGTGGCGCGAACTCCCAGCTAGTCGGTGCGGACCAGTCGCAGGGCGCTACCGCACCGGGCAGCCGGTTCGGCCAGGCAAGGCCCAGCGCGATCGGCAATTTCATGTCTGGCGGGGAGGCCTGAACCATGGTCGAACCGTCGACGAACTCAACCATGGAGTGCACTACCGAAGATGGGTGAACGACGACATCGATCCGGTCGTAGTCAACACCGAACAGGTAGTGCGCCTCGATCACTTCGAGTCCTTTGTTAACCAAGGTCGCCGAGTTGATGGTGATGACCGGGCCCATGTCCCATGTCGGGTGGGCCGCGGCCTGCGCCGGCGTCACTTCGCGCAAGTCTTCACGGCTGCGCCCACGAAACGGACCCCCACTGGCGGTAAGAATCAGCCGGCTCACGTCGGCGGGGTCTTCGCCGCGGAGCGCCTGGGCGAGTGCCGAGTGCTCAGAATCGACCGGCACGAGTTGGCCGGGCTTGGCCGCGTCTAGTACCAGTTGGCCGCCAATTATTAGCGATTCTTTGTTGGCCAACGCGACTGTCGCCGTCGACTCGAGCGCGGCCAACGTCGGCAGCAGGCCGACGGCCCCAGTCATCCCGTTCAGGACCGTGTCAGCCGGTACGCGGGCGGCCTCGGTTGCCGCCTGCGGGCCGGCGATCAACTTTGGTAGCGTGCGCTCCCCCGCCGACCAGCCGAGCTTTTGGGCTTGAGCGTACAAAGCCAGCTGGACATCTTGAGCCGCAGTCGCGTTGGCAACTGCGATCAACTCGACTTCGAACTCGATCGCTTGGGCCGCCAGCAGCGCCGGATTGCCGCCGCCAGCGGCCAACGCAACCACGTCGAACCGATCGGGGTTCGCTCGAACTACCTCAAGTGCCTGCGTCCCAATTGAGCCGGTAGAACCAAGAATGACGAGCCGTGAACGCATGCTCACCATTCTGACAGGTGGCTCCTTGACTATTTGACTTCTGCGCGAAGCAGCCGCATCAAGCCAAGGGTGAACGGCAAAACCAACCAGATGAACCCTGAGGTTGCCAACTGGGCCCATTGCTCACCAGTTGGCGAGAAGTCGCCCTGAAATAGCCGTGCTTGCGCTTGGTTGAATTCAATCCACGGCAGGATCGGCTGCAACCAACTAAGGAAACTACCGGCAATTACGGCCACCGTGGGCACAACCAAGGTGTAGATGAAATAAGTGACGATCGCGGCCGCAGTGTTCATCAATAACATCGCAATTGCGAACCCAATCAGCACCCCAATCGCGTTTGAAAGGGCGAAGTTAACCACTATGCGGGCCGGCATGTCCCATTCAGTCTGAGCACCCCGAAGACCGGCCAGCAACGTGCCAAGTGCGGCAAAGGCGAACGAGATAGCCATCACGCCAACCGAGATCAGCAGCGAGGCAACAAGTTTCGCCAGTACGACCCGCCAGCGTCGCGGTTCAAGACTGAACGTCACTAAGGCAGTCCGCTGGCCCCATTCCTGCGTCACCAGCATGATCGGGATGATTGGCAGAAAATAGCCAAGAACGCTCCCAGCGGCAAGAAGATAAACCTGAAAGACGGGTACGCCGCCGTCTGGCACCAGCAAGGCCATCACCAGGACGACCAACGCAACGATGCCGAGAATAATGAAGCTGAGCCAGCGACCAGCGCGGGTATCAAAGGACTTTCGTGCTTCAATCGCGACTAGTCGACCGAATCCGATGCCCGGGATATCGGTGGAAATTCCGGTCATTGCAGCAGTGGTACTCATGCCTGCACTCCTGTCAGTTGGGCGGAATCGCGTTGGGTGGAGGCGGTCAATTCGAGGAACAGCTCCTCAAGTGAGGAACTGTCGCTGCCGCGAAGTTCGGTGAGGACCACCGCGGCGGCCGCGGCTGCTCGCCCGACCTCCTCGGTGCTGGCTTGAACCTTAAACGAACCGTCGGCTTCCTGAGTTGCAGCGATTCCCGCAGCAGCAAGCGCCGCGCCAAGATCTGCTGGCGACAGGCCGCGAACGAGGGTGCCGTTTGCCTCGAGGAGTTGATTCTTAGTCCCTTGGGCGACGATTTTTCCCTGCCCGATGACGATTAGTTCGTCAGCGATGACCTGCACCTCGTGCAGTAGATGCGAGGACAGTAGAACGGTTCCGCCCTGCTCGGCGTAATGCTTCAGGAGTTGGCGCATCCAGTGGATGCCGGCCGGATCGAGGCCGTTTGCCGGTTCGTCGAGAATCAAGATCCGCGGATCGCCGAGCAATGCGTGCGCGATGCCGAGGCGTTGGCGCATACCGAGCGAGTAGTCACGAATCCGGCGCTTTGCTTCGGCGGGCGTGAGCCCAACGAGTTCAAGCATCTCGTCAACCCGGGTCTTTGGTAGGCCCATCGCAAGGGCGCCAAGGGTTAGCACTTCACGACCTGTGCGACCGGCGTGCTGCGCCGAAGCATCCAGTAAGACCCCTATTTGGGTTGCCGGGTTCGGAATGTCTAGGTAGTTGTGTCCGTCAATGGTTGCCGTTCCCGAGGTCGGCCTGGTCAACCCGACCATCATCCGCATCGCGGTTGACTTGCCGGCACCGTTTGGGCCGAGGAAGCCGGTTACTCGCCCCGGGGTGCAGTCGAAGGAGATGTCGTCGACGGCCCGAAAGTCGCGATACACCTTTGTTAGATTTTGGACACTAATCATGGCGCCCATCTTGCCGTATGCCGCGAAACTTTTAGCTGACTGTCCCCAGGCCAAGCAGAGTTTCGAAAATATCGCTGAACTCTCGTTCAAGGCGCGCCGAATAGTCGGCCGAATCGTGGACTCTTGACGCCTGCGGGTCGGCCCGACCGGCACGCAATACCAAGTCGTACTCGATGATTTCAGTGGCGACGTGAACCTCGGCCGGGTCGTTGACGATCTGAAACTGAGCAGCCGAATCGGCCGCAACCGGTTCTGCCCCCAAGCGGGCGATCGCCAGCACGCTCACGACGTGAATCCGTCGCTCGGGCACGGCCAGGGCAATTTCGCCGCCTTCTTCAAGACCCAGTTCACGAAGACCGGCCGCCAACGATGACGACTCGTGCAGCAATTGGGCGTAGCTAAGCGTCCCCGTCGAGGTGCGCAACGCTGGCTCATCGGCCCGCCCGTCGATTACGTGTCGGTCAAGCGCACGAAAGGCCAAGCTTTGAACGTTCATTAGATTCCCTTGAAGATCGGCGTACGCTTTTCGGCTCTGGCCAGCGACGCTTCTTTCACATCTTCACTAGCCCAAACTGCGGTAAAACTCGCCGAAACCTCGTCGTCGTCGAGCACGCCGTTCACGACTAGTTTGTTGTGCGCGATGGCCAGTGGGGCGAGGTTGGCGATCTGGTGGGCCCAGGAAATAGCTTCGGCCAAGTTTCCGGTCCGGTCGGCCAGACCGCAGCCGATCGCCTCCGTCTGATCGATTGAATCGGCCGCTAGGAGCACGCGGCGTGCCCGGCCGTGGCCGGCCAACTCGGCCAAAGTCCGTATTGTCCAGCCATCAACGGCCATCCCGTTTCCGGCAGTTGGCACCGCGAACTTCGCTCGCTCGTCGACTACTCGCAGGTCGCAGGCAATCGCCAATTGGGTGCCAGCCCCGATCGCGGGACCGTTGACCGCCGCGATTATTGGCACTGGCGTGCGGGCCATCTCGTGCAGCATTGTGTAGAGCGCGGTCAGGAATTCATCGCCGTAGACCGCGTCCAGGTCGGCTCCGGCACAAAATGCCGTTCCTTCACCAGTGACGACGATCGCCCGTGAGCCGTCCGCGACTGCAGTTTGAACTGCCGTCAGGATTGCCTGGCAAAGCTCGACGTTGAGTGCGTTCCGGCGGTCAGCGCGTTGCAGCGTCAGGATCGAAATGTCACCGTCGTGGACGGTACTTAGCAGTTCGGACATGAACATAAATCTACCTAGGCCAGTCCCAGTCGTTTCAGTCGGCGCGTGACCGAGAATGGACCTAGGTCGAACAGCAAGGAGCCGCATGAAACTCGACTTCAAGAAATCACTCGATTCCTATCGCGCGAAAGCAGGTGAGTTTCGCGTCTTGGAGTTGCCCGAACTTCAATACTTGATGATCGACGGCCAAGGTGATCCAAATGCTTCGGCCGAGTACGCCGACGCACTCTCCACTCTTTATCCGGTGGCATACGCACTGAAGTTCGCGTCGAAAAATGAGCTGGATCGCGACTATGTCGTGCCACCACTTGAGGCGCTCTGGTGGGCGGAAAATATGAACACGTTCACCTCCGCACGATTCTGCGCCAACCGGTCAAACCGGACGTGGCCTAAACCCTGAGAGAAAAACTATTCGCCACCTCTAGCGGGGCGATGGTCAGCGAGAATTAGCGGGATCTTGTGGCGCAAATGGAACGGCAGTGCACTCACCAATACCAACGCCACAAAGCCGCTGATCAGTTTGTCCAGCACGCTCACAATCCAGTTTGCGAACGTAATGGCCGCCGCGAGGCTGTGAAATACGTTCTCGGAAAGTTCGGCAAAGGCGTCATGGCCAACACGGTCTTGTCCGTTCAGGACTGCGAGCACCAACGGCACCGCCACCAACGTGCAAACCGTTGCAGTCAGCAGATTGAGCAAGAAGAACCGCACCAGCGTCGTGCCCATCCGCCAATTCCTGACGCCATAACCCCAAATCAACGCACCCACCACATTGACTAGGGCGAACGGCAGCGAGACCAACCCGCTGCCAATGATGCCAACCACATTGGTCGTGGCCCCAACCGCCGCGCCTCGCCATGGGCCAAGAGCGATCGCCGCGACCGCAGTGCCGACCATGTCCAGGTGGATGGGGAATTTGAAAAAATCTACGAACTCACGACCCAACATGTTGAGGGCTACACAAGCGATCATGAGAAATGCCGTCTCTCGAACGCTCGGCTCGCGTTCGGGTACTTCGACTGCGCCGTTTAGGGGCGCGGCCGGAGACTTGCAGGTTTTGATCCACAGATTTACGTCTTCATCGTTCGCACCCAACACCAGTGCCGCCTCGCGGGCGAGGTCGAGGTTCATGCGGGGACGGCCGCGCCTGAATGTGTCGTAAAGAGTACTGCGAGCCAATCGCGCCGCGTCCGGTGTTTGGCCTGCTTCGATCCGGCGTTGAACGATCAGGTCGGTAATGCGACTGAACGACGGATTGCCTGCGGTGCGGCGTTGATCTTCCAACTGCCGCACGAGGTAGTCCCATTGCCCACCTACGACCTCTTGAGACTGTTTCACGCCAATCCTTCTCCCGATCCCCCATGCGTTGTCCCATTTTAGGGGCAGCAAAGGCCGACATCGGGCTGCCCCGCAAATAATGGACAGCAGGTAAACCGATAACGAAAACTACTCCGAAGCGGCCAACTGGCCACAGGCGGCGTCGATGTCACTTCCGCGAGTGTCGCGGATGGTTGTGCTGATGCCTTTGGCTTCGAGTCGGAACACGAACTCGTCCATGTCTTCGTCGCTCGAGCGAGTGAATTTTGAACCTGGCACCTCGTTGAGTGGGATGAGATTCACGTGCACCCAACCCCAGTCGCCGTAGGCGTTCAGCACGTCGGCCAACAGGTCGGCGCGCCACGCCTGGTCGTTGATATCGCGCATCATCGCGTATTCGATCGAGACCCGACGCTTGGTGGCCTTCGCGTACTCCCAAGCGGCTTCAACAGTCTCGGCCACACTGAACCGAGTATTGATCGGCACCAACTCGTTGCGCAGCTCGTCATCGGGGGCGTGCAGGCTCAGCGCCAGCGTGACCGGACTCCCCTCGGTAGCCAACTGCTTCATTCGAGGCACCAAGCCGACCGTCGAAACGGTGATATTTCGCGCGCTCAGCCCAAGTCCGGCAGGCGCCGGCGCGACCATCCGGCGCACGGACTCCACGACGGCCTTGTAGTTGGCCATCGGCTCGCCCATGCCCATGAAGACCACGTTCGAAAGTCGGCCTGGGCCGCCCGCAACCGCACCCGAGGACATCTGGTGAGCGGCGTCCACCACCTGATCGACGATCTCGGCGGTGCTCATATTGCGTTGCAGTCCACCCTGACCGGTCGCACAGAATGGGCACGCCATGCCACAACCGGCCTGGCTGGACACACAAACTGTGGCCCGATCGCGGTACCGCATCAGCACTGATTCAACTAGCGCCGAATCAAAGAGCCGCCAAAGCGTCTTACGAGTCGTGCCGGAGTCAGCTTCCAAAACGCGAACCTGCTGAAGCAACTGCGGCAAAAGCGCCTCAACAATCGCGTCGCGATCAGCGGCCGGCAGGTCAGTCATCTCAGCAGCGTCGCGCTCAAACCGCGCAAAATAATGGTTCGCAACCTGGCGAACTCGAAAAGGTTGTAGCCCTAGTTCGATGGCCGCTGCCTTGCGCTCATCAGTGGACAAGTCAGCCAAGTGTTTCGGAGCTTTACCGCGACCTTTTGGCGGCGCCATCACCAACGGCAGAGGCTTGGGGTTTACGTCTGCCAGCTCGACCTCATTCGCCATGGAAACGATTATCCCATCTAATGGCGAATAAACTGCATCCGGCGAATCTGCCGGGCATCAAACCAGCAGGTACATAACCAGGTAGGCAACCGGCGCGACGGCGATCAACGAATCGAGTCGATCCATCAGTCCACCGTGGCCTGGCAGCAGGTCACCCATGTCCTTGATGCCGACGTCTCGTTTGATCAACGACTCGCACAGATCACCCAAGGTCGCGAAGCAAACCCCGGCGATACCAAGCACTAGTCCGGCCCACCAGGG
>JAKPAQ010000179.1 GCA_029779385.1 Actinomycetes bacterium
GCCATGGCCAACACTGGGCCCACTTGAAAGCGGAGTGCTCTCGGGGTCGTCATGTACATCCCGATTGGATAGTTGACCGCCTGCACGAGGACGAGGGCAATGAAACATGCGGCCAGTACCCAATCGATGTTGAGCAGGTCTTTAGTGATGATCCTGTTCAGTATTGGCAGCGCGAGCACGAGTGCGGCACAGGCAACGGCCGCGGCGACAAAGAACCAAGCGGACAGCGCAAACGGGCTGTCGACGCGGCCTTGACTTCGTGACTTCGCAAAGTATGGCCAAAGGCTCAAGCCGGCCGCGATGATCGCCTGCAGGACCATCCCAAAGATCAGCGAGGCGAACCCATAGTTTGCGAGTTCTTGCGTCGAGGTCAGGTGCGACAGGAAGAGTCGGTCAGTCTGCATCGCGAGCGGGGTCGCAATTGAAATTACCAACGCCGGGCCAGCAGTCCTAGCGATTGGCACTCCCGGGAATTGCTTCGTGCGTGGCACGCGCGCCATTGCCTCGGTCGCCGCCGGGCTGATGAGCCGGGAGCCATAGATCAGGCATAGGACGGCCGTTACTGCCGCAGCCAGGTAGGAAATGACTGGGATCCAGTTAGCGTTTCCAAATCCGAAAACGACCATGGCAATCACCCCGAGAACAAACAGCGGTGAAACTAGGCCAAGAATCGCGATCTGTTGAGCGTTGCGTCCCAACCCCACGAGGATTCGCGAGCCGATTCCTAACGGCAATCCAAGCGCGAATACAACTAGGCAAGCAGTGGCGGCCAGTTCGCCGCCGGGCAGAAGTCCCGCGCCAAGGATGGCTGGCCACACACCAAGGAAGTACAGGCCGATTACCAGAACACTCAAGGCGAGGCCGGCGACGATCAGGACACGAAGCGCCGTCGTGAGGGTAGTGCGGACTCGCTCGTCTTTGGCCGGATCGTCGGACTCGCTGACCGAGTTGAGCACGACTGCGCCGACACCCAAATCCGCGAAAGGAATTAGATTCCGCAGGCCAGCGAGCAGCCCGTATTGAGCGTAGGCGGCGACACCGAAGTTCTGCAGGATCAATCGACTCGAAACGATGCCAAGAAGGCCAGTGCCGCCAAGCACTAGGACTCGCACACCCGCAGCGTTCGTCACGCTTCGCCAAACCGACACGAACGCAGCCTAGTGTCACCTGCCTCACCCAACCACCAAGTCAAGACACCAAGTCGCCCAAGTTTGTTGCCAGAGTTACTGAAGTGACTGATGTTACGAATGTGACTAGTGCGAAAGGAGGGTTTTATGGTGCGTAAGTTGTAGTTGCGAAGTAAGTGACCTATGGTGCAAATGACGCGTTTTCTGCGTCGTTCCACGAAAAAAGAGGTCCCATGCTGTATCCCCGAGTTACCCGAACACTCATCACTGCACTATCGGCCGTACTCAGCGCCGCAGTACTGCTGCCCGCCACAGCCAATGCCGCAAGCTCGCCCAAGTCCGGATTCACGGCTGTGTCACACAAGTCAGTGCTTTCAACGAAGGTCAAGCCCGGCTCAACAAAGAAGTTCGCCACTAAGACACCTCGGGGTGCCTACGGCGTGTTCCTTGCAGTTCACGTCCCAAAGGTCAGCAAGGGCGGAACTTTGAAGTTCTGCGCTACGAAGAAAACCTGCACGAGAAGCGCTCGCTTGAAGGTAAGCAAGAAGCACCCGACCGCAAAGACAATTTTTGTTCCACTTCATTCCAAGTCGACCGCCATTGTTCGCAGTTCAGCCCGCGCCAAGATCGAGGCTCGAATCATTGGCTACACCACGAGCAGCACCGGGCACCGATCCATGCCCGCCCACTCGCCGGTAATCAATCGTTCTGTTCGAGCCGGCAGCAGCGGATACGTCACTTTGCTCGACGTGCCTGAAGGTGCCGAAGCGGTAACGGTCAATGTCAGAACTTCCGGTTCAAGTTCTACCGGCGACATCTCGATCTGTTCGGTTAGCGACAAGTCATCGGCATGTCAGGCAACGGTTCGGGCCGTTGCGAGCCGCGGCGAGTCAAAGACATCCACCACGGTCGTTCCACTTCGTGGCGCCGAACAGCTTCGCGTCAGCTCCACATCGAACACTGCGGCAAGCGTCTCGATCGTCGGCTACCTACTTTCCAACTGGTTCGCATCACTGAAGCCAAAGCCGACTCCGACGCCGACGCCGACCACGGCCCCCACTGCGGCGCCGACCACCCCGCCGACCACGGTCCCAACCACTCAGCCGACCACGGTTCCGACCACTCAGCCGACCACGGTTCCGACCACTCAGCCGACCACGGTTCCGACCACCGTCCCAACCACCCCGCCGACCACGGTCCCAACCACCCCGCCGACCACGGTCCCAACCACGGTCCCGACCACCGTCCCAACCACCGTCCCAACCACCGTCCCAACCACGGTCCCGACCACGGCGCCCACCCAGGGGCCGACGCTGCCGGGTATCCCCAACGGGACAGTGCTCGAACGGGTCAACGGCAACCAGACCATCACAGTCGATGGAACGGTAATCAAGAACAAGGAAATCTTCGGCACCTTGACGATCAAGGCCAACAACGTGCGGGTTGAGAACACTCGAGTCCGGGTCCAAGTCCAGATTGGCACCGGCGTCGTCACCTCCACCGGCTCAGGCGTCGTGATCAAGAACAGCGAGATCCTGTCCGACCACAACAACACGAGCGTCAACGGGATCATGGGCTACGGGTTCACCCTCGACGGCGTGAATATTCACGACGTCGTCGACCAAGTCCACATCCACGGTGCCGGAAATGTCACGATCAAGAACTCCTGGCTGCACGACAACATCCACTGGGAGAAGGATCCGAACTGGAACAACACGCCAACTCACGACGACAACATTCAGGTTGTTTCGGGCGACAACATCCGGGTCGAGAATTCGGTCCTTGAGGATTCGGTCAACACGGCGATGATGATGGGCCAGGATGCCGGCGCGATCACGAACGTGACCATCTCAGGCAACACGATCGGTGGCGGCGCCTGCTCAATCAACGTGGCACCGAAGACGAAATACCCAGCGATGACCTCGGTTGCGATCTCGAACAACACGTTTATTCGAAATCAGACGAAGCACCTTGGCTGTGCAGTTATCGCGCCTTCGTCGTCACGCCCAACGATGACGGCCAACATTTGGCAGCACGACAACTCTGCGGTGAAGATCACCAACGGTTGAATCTCAACTAGCGAGACGGCCGGCCTTTATCAGGCCGGCCGTTCTTGTTACGCTCTCACTTGGGTTTTGCGCTCGGGCATCGAATCCGTCTCGGAATTAACTGTCAAAACGGGCAATCAGTGGGGGAACACGAGTGCCAAATTCAAAAATGCGCTGGCTGGCGGGGGCCTCAGCCGTATTGCTTACCATGTCGCTTTCGGCGTGCGAACAGAACGAATCGCCGAACGCCCAAGGCCTAACGCGTCCGCAGCAGTCCCCAAAAACAGACCGTAGCCACAGCCAGTCCTTCGGTAAGCCAATACCTACCGCAAGCGCGACGGCAACCGCGCCCGAAAGCCCCACCCCTTCTATTGAGCCGAGTTCGCTCGACTTCGCGCCCGAAACTTCAGCGGCCACGGCACCAGCGGAACCACAAACTGAGGAGAATGCCGAGGCGACGTCAGCGGCCAGCTCCTCCCCCACCCAACCTGTTGTTGACCCGACTGCGGCCCCAACCCCGACGACGCAGCCAACCGGCAAGCCAACTGTCAAACCGACGCCTACGCCAACGGCCGCCACACAGCCGACCAGCGAGCCGACAACGATTGCACCATCGACGCCCGCCTCCCTGCCCACGGCTGTCGCTTCGACTCCTCCCACCGTCAGGCCAAGCCCGAC
Organism: Actinomycetes bacterium; assembly: GCA_029779385.1. Next base: position 3,854 of record JAKPAQ010000179.1, read on the forward strand.
GCCGACTTCGCCGCCCGCCACGGTCCCGGTCCCGACCAACCCAGGTGTTCCGGCCGGTACGGTACTAACCCGAGTCAACGGCGACCTCGTGATTACGACACCGGGGACCGTGGTTAGCAATGCCGAGATTTTCGGCACCGTAACCATCAAAGCCCCGAACGTGACGATCAAGAACTCACGAATTCGAGCTCAGAAGCCCGCCAGCAAGGGCATCGTGAACTCGACCTCGACCGGGGTGGTGATCAAGGATTCTGAGATTTTCTCGGACGATTTGAATCCCGACACCAACGGAATCATGGGACACGGGTTCACTTTGGACGGCGTCGAAATCCATCAGGTGATCGATCAAGTACACATCTTCGGCCCCGGCAACGTGACCATCAAAAACTCGTGGCTACACGACAACTTCCACTTCGTAAATGACCCCAACTGGAACAACGGTCCTTCCCACGACGACAACATTCAGGTCGTTTCCGGGTCGAACATTCGGATCGAAGACTCGGTGATTGAGGATGCGAAAAACGCCGCAATCATGCTCGCTCAAGATGCTGGTGCGATTGCGTCAGTAAAGATCAGCGGAAATGAAATTGGTGGTGGCGCCTGCTCGATCAACATTGCCCCCAAAGAGCGGGGCCCGTTCGTTGGCCTCAGCATCATCAACAACAGTTTCCAAAGCGGCACCCAGCGCCTAGCGAACTGCGCGGTAATCACACCCGCCGCCCAAGCACCGAAAGTTTCCCTGAGCGGCAACATTTGGGATGCAACCAAAGATCCAGTTGGATTCACTCGAGGTTAGTCGGTTCTAGGTTCTCGTTCTGGTTCAGGAGTTGAACGTGCTCTGCGTTTTTACTAGCCCGACTTCGAGTAGGCTCTCGACCGCGTCAGCGGCCTCTTGGACCACGATCTGAGCCTCCACCCGTTCAGTAGCCGTGAAGGGCTTCAGCACGAAGTCGTGCACTTCTTGGCGTCCAACTGGTCGCCCGATGCCGAAGCGAACTCGCAGGAAGTCGCCGGTATCGATCGATTTGCGGATCGATTTGAGTCCGTTGTGTCCGTTGTCGCCGCCGCCTAGTTTGCAGCGTAAGGACCCCAAAGGCAGATCCAGTTCATCGTGAATAACGATCAAGTTTTCGGCTTCGACCCCGTAGTACTTGAGCAACGCCGAAACGGCGCCGCCGCTCTCGTTCATGTATGCGCGAGATCGACCAAGCACTACTCGCTGACCGACCAACTGGCCCGAAACCACGTCTGCCCGCGCGGCCTTCAACGACGAGAACTGGCCGCCCATTCGGGCGGCCAGTTCGTCAGTGACGTGATACCCGACATTGTGTCGAGTGGCGGCATACGTCGGCCCAGGGTTCCCTAGACCGACGATCAACCAGGTCATCAGCCTTCGGTGGACTCCGCCTCGGCCGGGGCCGCCTCAGCGGCATCGCCTGGCGTCGACAAGTCGGCTTCGGCAGCAACCGTGGCGTGGGTGACGTTGACGATCAATGCATCTGCGTCAATGCCAAGGGATGCGCCCTTCGGCAGAGCGAGGTCAGAGGCGAGGATCTGCGAACCGGCGTCAAGGCCCTCAACCGAAACCTCGACCTCGGTCGGGATGTGGGTGGCTTCAACTTCAAGCGCAACGGTGGTGTGCTCGGTCGAAACCAAGGTGCCTGGGGCCGCGTCGCCAACCAGGACGACGGCAACCTCGACGGTGACCTTCTCGCCGCGCTTGACGATGAGCAAGTCAACGTGCTCGATGAAGCCCTTGAGCGGGTCGCGCTGGACCTGCTTGGGGATCGACAGGTGCGAATCGCCATCCAAGTCGATCGACAGCAGCGCGTTGGCCGTCTTGAGCGCCATCATCGTTTCGTGGCCTGGCAGGGTCACGTGGATCGGGTCAACACCATGCCCGTAGAGGACAGCGGGGATCTTGGCGTCACGACGGATCCGACGGGCGAAGCCCTTGCCGAACTCGGTGCGCTTTTCTGCTGAAATCTTGATTTCGGCCACGGGTCTTTTCTCCTCGGGAAGTTTTGAAGTCTTCGCTCGGCGCTCAACACAGCACTCCTGTGGAGCACCCTGTCGATCACGGCCCGATCTAGCTGGGCCCTCGCCGAGGCAACCGCAAAAGTCTAACCCAGTCCTTGGCGAATCAAGAAACCGAGTCAGTCGCTAGCTTGCGTTACTCAGCAAACAAGCTGGTGACAGAGCCATCTTCGAAAACAGCCGAAACTGCCTGGGCAAGTAACGGGGCGATCGACAGCACCGTCAACTTGTCGAAGTATTTATCTTCTTCTAGCGGCAAAGTATTGGTGACGATTACCTCTGCGGCCACCGAGTCCTTCAACCGGTTTACGGCTTCGCCAGAAAAGACGGCGTGGGTCGACACGATGATCACTTCGGCCGCGCCGTCGTTCATCAACGCCTCGGCCGCCTGGCAAATTGTTCCACCGGTGTCGATCAAGTCGTCGACCAAGATGCAAGTTCGACCTTCGACTTCACCAACGACACGGTTGGCCTTGCTGACATTCGCCTTGGTCACATCACGCGTCTTATGGATGAACGCCAACGGCGCATTGTCGAACTGGCGGGCCCACTGCTCGGCCACCTTGATTCGACCAGCGTCTGGCGAAACCACCGCGAGCGGCTTCTTGCCGTACTTCTTTCGCACGTAGCGAGTCAGGATCGGCATTGCGAGCAGGTGGTCGACCGGGCCATCGAAAAAGCCCTGGATTTGCGCGGTATGCAAGTCGACGGTCATCAGTCGGTCCGCGCCGGCAGCAAGGAACAAGTCGGCCATCAATCTTGCGCTGATCGGCTCGCGGCCTAGGTGCTTCTTGTCTTGGCGGGCGTATCCGTAGAACGGCAGGATCACCGTGATCCGCTTTGCCGAGGCGCGCTTGAGCGCGTCGATCATGATCAACTGCTCCATGATTGCTTCGTTGATCGGCGCCGCATGGCTCTGGATCACGAACGCATCACAACCGCGGACTGATTCGTCGAACCGGACGTAGATTTCGCCGTTCGCGAAGTCGTAGGCCGTGGTCGGCACCAGGGTCACGTCGAGCAACTCGGCTACTTGCTGCGCCAACTCCGGGTGAGCCCGGCCGCTGAACAACATCATGTTGTTCGTCTGGGTGCGCCTGCTCAAGCTCTTGCTATTCGCCACCGCTGATCTCCTGCGTGGTCTGCTCCGCGGCCGCCGCGGAGGAAGTGCCTGGTCGCTGTTTCGCGACCCATCCCTCGATTGTCCTCTGCCCTGAATCGCTCACCGTGAGTGCCCCCGGCGGTGTGTCTTGACGCACAATCGTGCCCGCCCCGGTGTAGCCGCCATCGCCGATCGTGACCGGCGCGACCAGCACGTTGTCGCAGCCGATTCGTACCTGCTCACCGATGACGGTTCGATGCTTGTTGGTGCCGTCGTAGTTGGCGGTAATCGTGCCGGCACCGACGTTCGAACCAGCGCCTACCTCGGCATCCCCG
>JAKPAQ010000181.1 GCA_029779385.1 Actinomycetes bacterium
ACGTTGGATTTGGTTTCTCGTTCTCGGCCTAGTTGTGGTCGGCTTTGTTTTTGCTGCGCTGCGCACCCCGACGGCGACTTCGACGTCGAAGTTCATCACCGACGATTACGGCCGCGCGATCATCGCTCACGGCTTCAATACCGACAACGCCTCCAAGAGTTCTCCTGACGGACTCGCAAAGATAACCGAGGCCGACCTTGATCGCGAACACGCAGATATGGGTACGAACTTCGTTCGCCTGTTGATCTCCTGGCGAGCGGTGGAACCAGTGCCAGGGCAATACGACACGAAATATCTGGCAGGGGTGGCCGAGCGAGTCAGCTGGTACGAAAGGCGCGGCTACCACGTGATGCTCGATATGCACCAGGACTTGTGGGGCGTTGGCGTGCGCGCCGGCGGAAACCAGGTCGGGAACGGCGCGCCGCTTTGGGCGACGAAGATGGACGGTCAACCTGTTGGCCAACACGACATGTGGGAGCTCTACTACCTCGACCCGGGTGTTATTCGGGCGTTCGACAACTTCTGGAACACCACCGGGAAACACCCCGAACTGACGGAGCATTACGCCAAGGCGTGGCAGGCGGTGGCGAAGTACTTCGCCAAGAGCGAGACGGTCGTCGCCTACGACCTGATGAACGAACCTTATGGCGGCACGATTCAAGGGCCGAGGTTTGAAGCCGGGCCGCTGACTGCCCTTTATCAACGCGTGACCGAGCAGATCCGCCAAGTTGATCAAGATTCCTGGATTTGTGTGCAGCCGCAAGCGATCGGCTACAACTGGGGCACCCCGAGCGGACTTCGCAAAATTGAAGACCCCCGACAAGATGGACCTCGGGTCGCCTATTGCCCGCACCTTTACCCACTGCCGATGGACCTTGGTGGCGGCTATGTAGGTAGCAACAAGAAACTGGTCGATGCGACGATCGAGGCTTGGCGGGCCAACACCTTGCGGGTGAGTGACCGGCTAGGCGACGTGCCGATCTTGCTGGGGGAGTTCGGCTTAGAAACGACCACACCAGGTGCGATCGACTACGTAAACCGGGTCTTTTCGGTGGCGCACTCGATGGGCGCGGGCACCACCTATTGGGTCCGAGATAACGGCAGTTGGGGCCCGTACGAGGAAGACGGTTCGGTCAGAAACCTTGTACCAGCGCTGAACTTTGCCTATCCGCGCTTCGTCGCCGGCAAACCGATTAACTGGGATTCTGCGCCCGACCGGGTTGAGTTGACGCTCATCCCCGACCCGAACATCACCGCGCCAACTGAGTTCCAACTCCCGATCGAACATTTCGAGAACGGTGCCAAGGTGGCCGGTGGCGAAGTCGTGAGCTGGGATAACAAAACTCGAATCCTGCAGGTGAAAATTTCCGGTTCGGCCACTCGCACGGTTGTGGTGACACCCAAGTAGTTAGGTGACCCCAACTGAGGTTACCCTTATTGTGTGTTAGGCACGAAGTCTGGATTAGTTGAATTGAGCGTCGGAGACTGCGCGATTGTCACCGAACTCGATCCAACGCTTCATCCGCTAGTCGCACGGCGACTTGCGGACTTGGGTTTTGCGCCAGGCACGCAGATTGAAGTGTTGCGCAGGGCCCCGTTGGGTGACCCAGTGATCTACCGAATCTGCGGATACGAGATTGCCCTTCGTTCGGCTCAAACAAAGTTCATCAACGTCGAGTTGAAATCGTGAGCGGCCAGCACTGCGAGCCTTCCGGCCGGCCAACTACCGACACTCGCGGACTCGACCGGTTTGCGCTCGTCGGTAACCCGAACTCGGGAAAGTCCACGCTGTTTAACTCCCTTT
>JAKPAQ010000196.1 GCA_029779385.1 Actinomycetes bacterium
GGCCGCAACTTGGTTGCGCGGGACGCCATGTTCGGTTTTCTCCGGGCAATCGGTCTTGAACCGATCGAGTGGTCCACAGCCATCAGCGCAACGGGATCGGCCAGCCCCTATATCGGTCAAGCGCTTGACGCCGCATTCGCGATGGCGCAGGCCGTGGTGGTCTTGCTGACGCCCGATGACATTGCCTACCTACGTGCTGAGTACGCCAACGCTGATGACGATGCGGAGAGGGTCCCGACACCCCAGGCCAGGCCCAACGTGTTGTTTGAGGCCGGAATGGCAATCGGGCGTCATCCTGAGAGAACTGTTCTCGTCGAGCTTGGGTCCTTGCGTCCATTCAGCGATGTCGCAGGCCGATTAGCCGTGCGTCTCGACAATTCGTCGCACAAGCGGAACGACTTGGCGAACCGACTGAGGGACGCTGGCTGCGACGTGTCCACTTCAGGATCGGACTGGCTAAGCCTCGATCCACCGATGAACTGACTGTTTGGTCGGGTGTCGTAACGAGGAAAGTGCCTTCTGAGCTGGGATGATGAGTGTTCTCTACGCACTTATCGGCACAACTCGGAAAGGCACTTCCAGTGCAAGTGTCCCACAGGTTCACCGCGTCGTCGGCGGTCTTTGATGATGAGCATCTCGTGTCGTGCGCGGGCCTGGTGCCGGTGATGACGTTGGCAGAACAGAGTCGCCTTTCGGCGTTGTTGGAGCACAAGATTCGTTTCACCAGCGAGCGGATCAAGTCCGGGGCGGCCAACCCGTCACCGAAGCTGGCGACGGTGATCGCCGGCATGTGCGTCGGCGCGGACAGTATCGATGACCTCGACGTGGTCCGCAGCGGTGGAATGAAAACACTCTTCGACGGGGTGTATGCGCCTTCGACGATCGGAACCCTGTTGCGGGAGTTCACCTTCGGGCATGCCCGTCAACTGGAGTCAGTTCTGGGTGCACATCTGGGTGCCCTGTGTGAACGCGTGCTGTTGCTGCCCGGCGCCGATCAGCGTGCGTTCATCGATATCGATTCGCTGCTGCGCCCGGTCTACGGACACGCCAAACAGGGCGCGAGCTACGGGCACACCAAGATCGCCGGCCGCCAGATCCTGCGCAAAGGTCTCTCGCCGCTGGTGACCACGATCAGCACCGAACACAGCGCCCCGGTGATCGCCGGAGCGCGGTTGCGCTCGGGCAAGGCCAACTCCGGCAAGGGAGCGGCCCGGATGATCGCGCAAGCGGTGGCTACCGCCCGTGCCGCCGGCGTCACTGGTCAGATCCTGGTGCGCGGCGACTCGGCCTATGGCAACAGCGCGGTGGTGTCCGCGTGCCGCCGTGCCGGGGCCCGGTTCTCGCTCGTGTTGACCAAGACCGCGGCGCTGACCGCCGCGATCGAGCAGATCGACCAGGACGCGTGGGTACCGGTGAACTATCCCGGTGCAGTGCGCGATCCCGATACCGGCGCGTGGATTTCTGATGCTGAAGTCGCCGAAACTACCTACACCGCTTTCACTTCCACGAAGACCCCGATCACCGCACGACTGGTGGTACGCCGGGTCAAAGATGCGCGCATGGCCGATGGGCTGTTTCCGGTGTGGCGGTATCACCCGTTCTTCACCGACATCGACCTACCGGTCGATCAAGCCGACATCACCCACCGTCGCCACGCGATCATCGAAACCGTGTTCGCCGACCTGATCGACGGACCCCTGGCCCACATGCCCTCGGGGCGGTTCGGCGCCAACTCCGCCTGGATCCTCTGCGCGGCCATCGCCCACAACCTGCTGCGCGCCACCGGCGTCCTGGCCGGAGGCTCTCACGCCGTTGCCCGCGGTGCCACCCTGCGACGGCGCATCGTCAACATCGCGGCCCGACTGGCCCGACCACAACGCCGAGCAGTCCTGCACCTACCCGCCCACTGGCCCTGGGCCCGACACTGGCTTGCACTGTGGCACAACACGATCGGACGCCCACCCCCACAAACCGTGACATCCTGACCACCGCCGCAAGGCCCAACCCGAGGACACCACAGGAAAAGCTGGGCAGACCAGCAGCTAACTGCCGCCCACAGCAAAATGATCCCGACCAGAACCGAAAAGTCCTCACAGAATCAGTCAGTCCACGGATCGAGGCTTAGCTCGGATCAACCAGATCCTCGATCAAGTGCTCAACGAGCAGGAAGGCGACTTCGACTCGACGACGCGGTTCGCGATTGCCTGGTATCGCCAACACGGTTACAACACAGGAACGTTCGGTGACGCCAACAATCTCGCCAACGCCCGCAACACCACCGTGGACGCGATGGACCGCGGCGGCATTCTGACCAGTCGGGCCGGAAAGGTCCAACTAACCAAACCGTCAG
>JAKPAQ010000202.1 GCA_029779385.1 Actinomycetes bacterium
GGTTGATTTGCCCTGACACGTTGAGTGGCGCGATATTGTCGTAACTGCCTCGCAGTTCGACACTCGCGACACTGTCCGCCGCTGGTGACAGACCGCTGATCGTGCCGCCGATCTTTTTCAGATTCGCCGAATAATTCGGTTTGATGAAGTTGTCGCTGAACTTGATGTCGCCGCCCTGGAGGGTAATCTTCCCGATCCTTACCGGCAGCAACTGCCTGTCGCCAGCGACGACCGGGGCGACGGCCTTGCCCGCAGTGGCGAAAGTGGGTGGTGCCTTCTCGGGCCGTCCACCTGCCGTCGTAGAAGGTACCACGCCGGGCTGCCGAACGATCTGCAACAGATTCAGCTTGCCCTCGCGACTGATGATTACCCGTGCGAAGAAGTCGGCGAGTGCCACCTCGCCAATCGACAGCGACTCCGGATTGGCGTGTATGTCGAGCTTGCCAAGGTACAGCGATTTCCATTTCAGGAAGTCGGCAGAATTGATCTTGTCGACCGCGTAGAAATCGCCAACCGTCACCTGCCCGGAAAAGCCACCGCTGAGATTGCTCGGGTCCACTTCGCCCTTGCCGGTCTGCCGCAATTGCACAGCGCCACTTAGCGTCAGTTGCCCGCGCGTGACGTCGATGTTCAGCCGATCGGTAAAATACGGTTGCAGGGGCAATAGCTCCAGGGTCTTGACGGCCAACTTGAGGTCCACATCGAGCGGGAACACCTTGACGCTCCCGCCGACCTCGACATCTCCCTTGCGATTGACGCGAAAACGGGTCGATACCTTGGCGACCTGGCCGGGTTCGGTCGACAGGTTCTCGGCCTCGGCGCTCAACCCTTCAATGGTTTGGGTTGCGGCCGGCGACACGGCCGCATCTTCGAAACGCAGCCCGAGGTCGGCGACGCGACACTTGGCGACCGTCAGCTTCCATGGCTCCGCGGTGTCCTTTTGAGAGGCCTTGACGACACGCAAGACAGGGCCCTGCAGGAACTCGATGCCGGAGTTGCCGGCACGCCGGATCAGTATGCCGACACCACGTGCCGCAACCTCGTCGATCACCACTGCACGCTTTGCCAGATCGAGT
>JAKPAQ010000230.1 GCA_029779385.1 Actinomycetes bacterium
TTCCTCAGCAGCCTGTTCTCGGGAGCGAGGCCCCACGAGATTGAGCAGGTCTACAGATTGATCTTCGATAAGACCGATGGCATCAGGGGCCGGCATCTGGATCAAGTGACTGAAGCGATCAAGACGCCGTGCCGCCCGTTCCCGCAAACTATCCAACATCGGCTTGTCTGAGGGCCGCCCCGCAACCTGCCAGGTTCCTATACCAAAGAGCGACGTATCAAATCCCAGCCTGTCGATAGCCTGGCCAAACGCCATGAAGGACTGGCCGTCGCGGGTTCCAATTTCGACAATGCGCCGCGGTTGTATCGCCTCAACCAGCCAAAAAGCGAAGGGCGTGAACTCCACCCAATCGGAATCGGCAATGAACTCTGGCTCCCACAGAGAAGCTCGCAAAGTGCACGTACGAAACCAATCGGATCTCATTTCGGTCATCGAATCCCTCTCGATCGGCCTCATCGAAGACCGCGGCTACATCCGGGTGAATCTCGTCGAATAATACGCACAGCTCGCGTACTTCCACGTAACCCAACAAGTCGAATGAGGCGGAAGTATGTGCGGCGCAAACCAGCCCGCACAAGGCAACAAGTATCATTTCTTCAAAGTCATGAGTGCGCGAATGTCACGATGAGACAACCGTACGCACGCGCAACGTGCCTCAACCCCAACTAGTTTGGATCTCAAGTGCGACTACTCGTCACCGGTGGAGCCGGATTTATCGGCTCCCACTTCGTTCGTGAAACGATCAAAGACAACCTCCCAGGGCTCAATGGCGCCTCCGTCGTCGTGCTCGATGCCCTGACCTACGCGGGCGACAAGCGCAACCTCGATCCAGTCGCCAACAGCGACCGCCTCGAGTTCGTCGAGGGCAATATCCTCGATGCCGCACTCCTTGACGACCTGCTGCCGAACGTCGATGCCGTCGTCCACTTCGCGGCTGAGTCCCACGTTGACCGCTCCATCGAGGGCTCCACAGAGTTCGTCATGACGAACGTGGTCGGAACGCAGACGCTTCTTGATGCCGCTCGCCGAAACAACGTCGGGCGCTTCCTGCACGTGTCCACCGACGAGGTGTACGGGTCGATCGATGAGGGGTCTTGGCCAGAAACACACCCACTGCTGCCGAACTCCCCCTATGCCGCGTCCAAGGCATCCAGCGACCTATTCGCGCGTGCATTCTTCCGAACGCACAATCTCGATGTGGTGATCACTCGCTGCTCGAACAACTACGGGCCTTACCAATTCCCCGAGAAGGTCATCCCGCTATTCGTGACCAACTTGATCGATGGGTTGACCGTCCCGCTCTACGGAGACGGCCTGAACATCCGCGACTGGCTGCACGTCAACGACCACTGTCGAGGCATCGCGCTTGTTTTGACCGGCGGACGTTCCGGCGAGATCTACAACATCGGTGGCGGCACAGAGCTGACGAACAAGGAACTGACCGGCAAGCTCCTCGAGGCGTGCGGCGCTGACTGGGATTCGGTTCGTCCGGTTGAAGATCGCAAAGGCCACGACCGTCGCTACTCGGTTTCGATCGACAAGATCCGGGAAGAACTTGGATACGAACCAGAGATGCCGTTCGAAGTCGGCCTTGCCGACACAGTTGATTGGTACAAGAACAACCGCGCGTGGTGGGAGCCACACAAGGCGAAGGCGTAACTACCTATGAGCACTGATCCACGCGATCTTCGTTGGCTGGTTGTTGGGGCGAACGGCATGCTCGGCACCGAACTGATGCGCTTGCTCGACGGCCGCAACGTCACTGGCGCCGACCTTCCCGCCATCGATATCACCGACCCCGCCTCAGTCGAAACGGTGCTGTCTGACGTCGACGTGGTCGTCAACTGCGCGGCTTACACGGCAGTCGACGATGCCGAGACCAACGAGGCGATCGCTTTTCGCGTGAATGCCGTCGGCCCAGCGATTCTTGCCCGCCGTTGCAACGAGATCGGCGCGAAACTGGTTCAGATTTCCACCGACTACGTCTTCGACGGAACCGCACCTGATCCATATCAAGAAGGTGCCCAGCCCAACCCGCAGTCGGCGTATGGCCGCACCAAACTCGCTGGCGAATGGGCTGTGCGCGCGGAGCTCCCGACGCATTACTGGATCCTTCGTACTGCGTGGCTGTACGGCGAATTTGGTCCAAACTTCGTTAAGACGATGG
>JAKPAQ010000262.1 GCA_029779385.1 Actinomycetes bacterium
ATTCATCGTCGAACAGGCGCAAACCGGTGGGCTGGCGAACTTGGACGTGTTCATCGTCGACGAGGCATCCATGACAGACGACCGGTCCATGGCGCGGCTGATCACCGAAGCGCAGCGCACCGGAACAAAAGTTGTGCTGATCGGTGACGACAAACAGCTACGCGGTGTCGGCTGCGGCTCACTGTTCGCCCGCATCCACGCTGACGTCGACGGGGCATCGATGACCGACAACCGGCGACAAAACAACATCGACGAACGCCAAGCTATCGCGGCATGGCGCGACGGTGACTACGAGACGGCGTTGTCCTCATGGGACGGGCGCGGAAAAATTGCGGTCACCGAAACCAGCGACCAAGCACTCTCGGCGATGGTCGCCGACTGGATGCGAATGCGCGACGGGGCACCGGACCCACACACCGAAATGCGTGGCCTGGTCATGCTCGCCCACACCAACACGGCCGTGAACCGGCTCAACGAAGCAGCCCAAGCCGTCAGAGTCGCCCAAGGCGAGACAGGGCCACTGACCCGATACGCGGGCCGCCACGGCACCGCGTTGACCTTCGCCCCCGGCGATCACGTGATCGTGAGGATCAACGACCGCAACCAAGCCAACCACTCCGGTGATGATGTCCTCAACGGCTTCCGGGGCGTCATCGAAGGAATCAACGACGACGGAGTCGCCGTCGCATGGCAACACGACACCCCCGACGGGCGCACAACAGCACGGGCAACCCTCGGCCGTGACTACATCGCCGCCGGGGGTCTGGAACTCGGATACGCCATGACCGTGCACCGATCCCAAGGCCTCACCATCCGTGACACCTGGACAGCAAGCGACGGAGGCGAACACGGCGGCACCGTCTTGAAATATGGGCCAAGTGATGCCGCATCCAGCCTTGTCGGGTTCACCCGCCACACCAACGACGTCCGCCTCTATGTTGCACGCGAACAGGTCGAAGACTCCTACACAACCGAAATCAACGGCGGCCCCCCAGCCGACGATGCCGAACGAACACGGCGGGTGCTTGTTGCCCTCGGTGCGCACGCACGGGCAACCGAAACCACAGTCAACGACCGGCCCGTCCACGACGACCTCAACCTGACGCCGGTAGATCCACCGAATCCGGTACCCGAGCCGACGCTGACCCCGGAAGAAGCCGCACAGTACGAGCAATTCAAACGTGCGAACCGGGGCGCAGACGGTCGCACTACCCTGACACCGGAAGAAGCCCGCCAGTACGAACAGTTCAAACGCGACAACCCCACACGCGCCACCGGACGCGATCGCACGCCGCGCGAAGACAGGGCCAAGCGAAAGGCGGGCACGTCGCGCACTGCTGGACAAGACATCGACGACAACAAACGCATTCAACAAGACCCGCCAGGACGGGAAAGGTAACGCGATGACCGAAGACGAACCCACCCATGACGCGACTGGTACTGACGGTCAGCCCACGCCAACACCCGATCACATCGTCGTGCGCAACCGTGACGAGTATCGGCAAGCGCTGAGCAATCCATCAGTGTCCTCGGTGACGATCGATAGCCCAGACGCATTCAGAAACGAAACACTGGACGTCCCAGCGTCGATGACGGTGCATATCGAAGGCGACACCCGCATCGGAACGATCACCGGCGACGGTATAGCCACCATCAGTGGACGCGCCCACATCGACCAGGTGGGAGGCAACCTCACAGTGACCTCAATGACCGGGCGTTGCGCAATCGGCGTCGTCACAGACACCGCACACGTCATCGACGTCAATGACCGGGCACGCATCCAGACGGTGAACTCCCGCGCGAGCGTTGGCAGCATGCATGCCCATGCCGTCATCGACACCGTCGGCGGTGAAGCCCGAATCGGATACGTCCATGCCCCAGCCCGTATCGGAGCCGTCACCGGCAACGCCCGAATCGAAGGCCGCGGCTCAGCCGCTCGCATTGGAGCCGTCACAGAATCTGGCTACGTCGCGCCACGCACAAAATCCAACGACAAGACCACAGCCCCAACAATGAAGTCGGGTGCTTCGTCGCGGCGTTCGGCGCGACCACGTTCGCGTGCGCTCACCAGCGCGACCCGAGCAGCAACACGATTCGTGCGCGGAGAAATCGACCGGGAACTCGCAGCCGGACGCACGCTCGGCGCCGACATCGCCAGCCACGAAGCCAGCCGCTAGCTGGGTGGGCTCTTGTCGAGTCCGGTTAGTGTGAGTTCGTAGTTCAAGTCATGACGATGCAAACGGGAACAGACGCCGAAATTGTACGGAGTGTCTGACGGTCGGCCTAGCCTCCTAAACGTGAGCAACCTTCGTAGGACGCCTGAGGGCTGGGTTGAGGTGGGGCCAACCCGGTGTGCCAACGGCCACCCGTTGACCCCCGGCCACGTCCTCATCGGTTGGACCGGTTCCCGGCGCTACTACCAATGCGAGTGCGGCGCCTACCTGTACGGGCCGGAACGGATCGCGGGTGTCCGGTGACCCCGTATGCCGCCGTTGAACGGTGGGAACTCGCTCGCGTGCCCGGCACCAACATTCGCGAGGAACGACTACCGGAAGAGCCCCAAATCGTTCACGCGATAGACCGAATGCCGCACCACCGCAGGTCAGGTCGCAAGATTGAGACTGAGTACTACGCGGGCGTTCGGACCGCCGCCTGTGGTGCGAAGGTTCGGGTACGCCTGGCCATCCCGTTCAAGATTGACGATCCCGATGCCTGCCCGAAATGCGCTCAAGCGGCCTACACGGAGGCAACACGCGCGGGTAACACCGACGTGCCCAAGCCCGACACTCGCGGCGTCCGCAACGCGTGGACGAGCGAGACACCACACAACAGCTAGGCGCCAACTAACTTGTCTGGTCGCTCAGCCGAACGGGTGTCCAGCCAACTCCAATCCCGTCGGAATGTCTGAGCTTCAAGCAACCCTGGAAATCAAGCCGATCTTGACGGCACGAAATGCAAACCGGGAGGGCAGCACGATGAAGGCAGCGTGGGCAGCACTAGGAATTCCGCTATTGGCACTCACCGCTTGTGGTGGCGGAAACGTGACCTCAACG
>JAKPAQ010000284.1 GCA_029779385.1 Actinomycetes bacterium
TCTGCGCAAGGTAGTGCGGCACATGGACCACGTAGCCGATCGCGTCGAGCCCGTGCTGACCCATCCGGTACTCCAGCAGCGACTGCGCCGAGGCCGGAACTGTTACTTCGGCATTCCAGAAGTTCTTGCGGTCAACTAGGTCCTTACGAGTGCCATGCATCGTCAAAAGCGCTGGCCGAGTGTGCGGGACACCCATCGGGATTCCGCCAAGTGAAACCGTCAGGTTCACGTTGAGCTCTTCGATCATGTCGATCGTTTCGATCGCGAAAGACTCCCAACCGAAATCGGGTTCTGGACCGGCAAGCAGTAGGTACGGGCGACCGGCAACATCTTTATGTTTGGTGATCTGCAGAACCGGTTCGGTGTAGTCGCAGTAGTGATCTCGGCGAAAGGTAATCGCTGGCCGCCGGGCGCGGTAGTCGTAGAACGAATCCAAATCGAACTCGTGCATGACCTCGGCGTCCTCGGTGCGCAGCTGTTCACTGGCCAGTTGCGCGGCAGAGCCGGCGTTTAGGAAACCGTCGAGCGAGACGATCAACGGCATTGGCTCGAGTTTTGACTCGGCCCGTTTACGAGAAATCCACTTCGGTGTCAACGCAATTGCTCCGTCGTTGATTCCCCGAGCCTGGAAATTGCCTTGGCAGTGATCTGGTCGACGGTCAAACCCAGCCGCTTCAAGATCACGTCGCGCTTGGCGTGATCGAGGAACTCCTGCTCGACGCCGTGGACCTGAACGGGCACGTCGATCTCGCGATCGCTGAGCAAACTCAATACGGTCGAACCCACTCCGCCTTGTTTGCCGTTGTCTTCGATTGTGACGACAAGTTGATGCGTGGCGGCCAAGTCGCCGATGGCCGGATCCAATGGTTTGACCCAGCGCGGATCCACCACGGTCGAACCGATACCGGCCTTAGCTAGTTCCTCGCCAACGCCTAGCGCCATCGCAGCCATCGTGCCGACGCCGACTAGCAGCACCTGCGGGTTCTCGTCCGCGCGCAGGACGTCGACGGTCCCGACGCGGCCTATCGCCTCGATATCGGCGCCAACTGGCCCCTTGGCGAACCTGATAACACTTGGCCCGTCAGAAATCTGGACACATTCGCGCAGCAATTCGCGTAGCCGCGCGCCGTCGCGGGGTGCCGCCAAGTGCAAACCGGGCACGAGTTGCATCAAGGACAGATCCCACATGCCGTTGTGACTGGCACCATCGTCTCCGGTGACGCCAGCGCGGTCGAGCACGAATGTCACGCCACAGCGATGCAACGCAACGTCCATCAGTACTTGGTCGAACGCCCGGTTTAGGAACGTGGCGTAAACGGCAACGACCGGGTGTAGTCCGCCCATCGCCATGCCGGCCGCGGAGGTGACGGCGTGTTGTTCGGCGATGCCGACGTCGAACACGCGATCTGGGAACTTGTCGGCGAGGGCGTCCAGGCCGGTCGGGTAGAGCATGGCCGCGGTGATGCCGACGAGGTCGGGACGGTCGTCGGCGATCCGCACGATTTCGTCGCGAAACACCGAGGTCCAACCTGCCGGGGCGACCGATTTCGCCTCCCCCGTCGAACGATCGAACGGGTGGGCTTGGTGCATTTGGTCGGCTTCGTTGGCGACCGCGATGTCATAGCCCTGACCCTTGGTGGTGAGCACGTGAACCAGCACCGGGCCGTTGAAATTCTTGGCGTTCGTCAACGCATGCTCAACCGCTTGAAGATCGTGGCCATCGACGGGTCCGAGGTACTTCAGTCCCAAGTCTTCGAACATGCCTTGGGGCGCAATGGCGTCCTTGAAGCCCTTCTTGATCGCGTGCAGCGCTTCGTAGGCGACACCGGCGACTTTCGGGCCGCCGGTCATCTTCTCTTTGATCGCGGCCAACGTCGGCTCGTAACGAGGGTTCGTGCGGATCTCAGTGAGCCGGTTCGCCAGTCCGCCGACTGTCGGGGTGTAGGAGCGACCGTTGTCGTTGACCACGATCACGAGCCGGCGGTCTCGGTCGGCAGCGATGTTGTTGATCGCTTCCCAAGCCATACCGCCCGTTAGGGCGCCGTCACCGATTACCGCGACGACGTGATCAGTTTTCCCTTGCAACGTATTGGCTCGGGCGAGACCTTCCGCGTAGGAAAGCGAAGTGGACGCATGGGAGTTTTCGACCCAGTCGTGATCGGATTCGGCGCGACTCGGGTAGCCGGACAGCCCGCCTTCTTTGCGCAGGTCGGCGAACTGGCCGGCACGGCCGGTGAGCATCTTGTGGACGTACGCCTGGTGGCCGGTGTCCCAGACGAACTTGTCTTGCGGCGAGTTGAAAACCCGGTGCATCGCGATCGTAAGTTCGACGACGCCAAGGTTCGGGCCGAGGTGGCCCCCGTTGGCGGCCACCGATTCGATCAACAATTCGCGGACTTCGGCCGCAAGTTTGGCTAGTTCGGCCTCGTCCAGACCTTGAAGGTCGGCCGGGCCGGTCACCGCACTAAGGACTGAAGCCATTCCCCCATCGTATCTAGGCCCACCGAGCCTGCCGGACACGCCACCAAAAGGTGGCAAGGTAAAGGGGTGACGATTCATTCTGAACACCCGTTCACTCCCCGCGATGGCGCCAAAGACGCGCTGCGCCAACTGCGCGGCCGCCTCGTGGCGCCGGTGACGATCGTGGCGACTGGAGCCGGGCGCGATCGCGCGGCCTTGACTGTTTCTTCGTTGCAAGTCGTGGACGGCTCCCCCGGCCGTTTCGTGGCGATGATCGACCCGGACGCAGACCTTGGCGAGGCAATCGAGCCGAACAGTTCACTGGTCGTGAGCCTGCTCGAGGCAGGGGACGAATTCCTCGCCGAAGCGTTCGCCGGACTCGCTCCGGCGCCCGGCGGCGTGTTCACCCTGGGCGACTGGGAAGACACCGACTGGGGACCTGCCTTGGCGGGTCGCTCGTGGTGCGCGGTACGAGTAGACGAGATCTCGACCGTCGGCTGGTCACTGTCAGTCCTAGGCACCATCGTCCACGTAGAAATAACCGGCCCCGGCGGGCTTTCGCACCTCCGGGGCCGGTATTTCCAAGCTTGACTGATCAGTCGAGCAGCGAACGCAGCACGTACGGCATGATGCCGCCGTTGCGGTAGTAGTTCGCTTCACCTGGGGTGTCGATCCGAACTACCGCGTCGAACTCGACGTCGCCGGCGGTGACCTTGACGGTCTTAGGCGTGCGGCCCTCGTTCAGTTCGGTGACGCCGGTGACCGCGAAGGTCTCCTCGCCGGTCAAACCAAGCGACTCGGCGTTCTGGCCCGCCGGGAACTGCAGCGGCAGGACGCCCATCCCGATGAGGTTCGAACGGTGGATCCGCTCGTAGGACTCGGCGATGACGACCTTGACGCCAAGCAGTGCGGTGCCCTTGGCGGCCCAGTCACGCGAGGAGCCCGAACCGTATTCTTTGCCCGCCAAGACGACCAACGGAATACCCGCAGCCTGGTAGTTCGCCGAGGCGTCGAACACCGTGGTGACTTCGCCGTCGGTGCTGAAGTCGCGGGTGAAGCCGCCTTCGGTGCCTGGCGCGATCTGGTTGCGCAGGCGGATGTTGGCGAACGTGCCGCGGATCATCACTTCGTGGTTGCCGCGACGCGAACCCAAGGAGTTGAAGTCGCGTGGTTCGACTCCCTTCTCCATCAGGTACTTGCCGGCGGGGCTGTCCTTCTTGATTGCACCGGCCGGGCTGATGTGGTCGGTGGTGACCGAATCGCCCAACTTGAGCAGTACGCGGGCGCCCGAAACATCGGTCACTGGCGACGGCTCAAGCGCCATGCCGTCAAAGTACGGCGCCTTGCGCGCGTAGGTCGAGTTCTCGTCCCACTCGAAGGTGTCGCCGTCTGGGGTCGGCAGGCTCTGCCAACGCTCGTCGCCAGCGAAGACGTCGGCGTACTCCTTGCCGAAGGTGTCTGAGGTGATCGCTTGCTGGATCACGTCTTCGACCTCGGTGGGGCTGGGCCAAATGTCCGACAAGTACACCGGGTTTCCTTCGGTGTCGTTACCCAGCGATTCGGTGGTGATGTCCATGTCCATCGTGCCGGCGATCGCGTAGGCGACCACGAGCGGCGGCGAGGCCAGGTAGTTCATCTTGATGTCGGGGTTGATGCGGCCTTCGAAGTTTCGGTTGCCCGAAAGCACCGAGACAACCGCGAGGTCCTTCTCGTTGACCGCAGCACTGACCTCTGGGATCAGCGGACCGGAGTTACCGATGCACGTCGTGCAGCCGTAGCCGACGAGGTTGAATCCGAGCTTGTCCAGGTACGGGGTCAGTCCGGCCCGGTCGTAGTAGTCCGAAACGACCTTCGAGCCCGGAGCGAGCGTGGTCTTGACCCACGGCTTGCGCGTCAGACCCTTTTCGACGGCCTTCTTCGCCAGCAGCGCCGCGCCGATCATCACTGACGGGTTGGACGTGTTGGTGCACGAGGTGATCGCGGCGATCGTCACCGCGCCGTGGTCGAGGGTGAACGTCTGGCCGTCAACAGTCGCCTCGATCGGGCTGCTCGGGCGGCCGCCGTCGGTCGGGATGCAAGACATGTCGTCCCTGGTCGGGGTCTTGCCTGTGGCGTGCGATGCCGGCGGATCAGAGGCCGGGAAGGACTCGTCGAGCGCTTCGTCGTAATCACCGGTCTCCTGCTCGCCGGTGTGGTCGACGTAAGCGGCCAGCGCGCTGCGGAAGCCTGCCTTGGCGTCAGCCAAGATCACCCGGTCCTGGGGACGCTTCGGCCCGGCGATCGACGGAACGACCGTCGACAAATCGAGTTCTAAGTATTCGCTGAAGCGTGGCTCGTGATCGGGGTCGTGCCACAGGCCCTGAGCCTTCGCGTAGGCCTCGACTAGGGCGATCTGCTCGGCGCTGCGGCCGGTCAGTTCGAGGTACTTGGTGGTCTCGGTGTCGAGCGGGAAGATCGCGACGGTGGAGCCGTATTCGGGGCTCATGTTGCCGATCGTGGCCCGGTTCGCCAGCGGCACGGCGCCAACGCCGGAGCCGTAGAACTCGACGAACTTGCCGACTACGCCGTGTGCGCGCAGCATTTCGGTGATCGTGAGCACCAAGTCGGTCGCGGTTGCGCCATCGGGCAGCTCGCCAGAGAGCTTGAAGCCAACGACCCGCGGGATCAGCATGCTGATCGGCTGGCCGAGCATGGCGGCTTCAGCCTCGATGCCGCCGACGCCCCAGCCAAGGACACCAAGGCCGTTGACCATCGTGGTGTGCGAGTCGGTGCCGACGCAGGAGTCCGGGTCGACCGTGCCGTCGTTGTCGAACACGACGCGAGCGAGGTGCTCGATGTTGACCTGGTGGACGATGCCAGTTCCCGGCGGGACGACGCGGAAGTTGTCGAAGGCGCCTTGGCCCCAACGCAAGAACTTGTAGCGTTCGCCGTTGCGCTCGTACTCGATTTCGACGTTGCGCTCGAACGCCTCGGGCGTGCCGAAAACGTCAGCGATGACCGAGTGGTCGATGACCATTTCGGCCGGCGCGAGTGGGTTGATTTTGCTGGGGTCGCCGCCGAGGTCGACCATTGCCTCACGCATCGTGGCGAGGTCAACGACGCAGGGCACGCCGGTGAAGTCCTGCATGATCACGCGCGCTGGGGTGAATTGAATTTCTTTGTCTGGCTCGGCCGACGGATCCCAGGCCGCTAGGGCCTTGATGTCGTCTGCGGTGATGTCTGCGCCATCTTCGGTGCGCAGCAGCGCTTCGAGCAGAACCTTGAGGCTGAATGGCAGGGAGGCGACGTCTAGTCCCTCACCTTGTACCGCGCCAAGTCGGTAGTAATCGTAGGAGTTTTCCCCGACCTTGAGGGAATCCTTAGCCTGGAATGTGTCGACGCTCATCGTCATTCTCCTTCGCTGGTGTTTCCATCCTGCCCCCAAACCGCCAAAGTCGGCTGGTCAGGTTGACCTAACACCACGTTTATCTTGATATCAAGATAAACGATATCAAACAAAGTTCAGCGAAGCGCGCGGACTCGCGCAATCAGTGCCTTCCCCTCGGCGACTCGCTTCTCCCAAGTCGTGCCGATCACGAGCAACACCAGTCCGGCGATGGCCATCAAGATCCAGCGTTCGAGCGCCGCCGCCGTAGGCCAGATATTTGCCAGGACGATCAGCGCGAGGATGACCGCGCCGGCAACCAGCGGCGCTCCCCAACGCAACGCAACGC
>JAKPAQ010000304.1 GCA_029779385.1 Actinomycetes bacterium
GGTTGACTGTCGCTGCCTTAGCCGAGGAGTACAAGGAGTAGCCCTTGCGGCCGCGGGTGTAAGACGATGACGTGAACAGCAGCAAGGAACCGTTCGACTCGGCCAATAGCGGCTGGAATTGCTGAGCGATGAAGATCGGCGCGAGGTAGTTGATCTCGGTGGCCGCCCAAATCGTCTCTTCGGTGGTGTCGGCCAAGTCGCCAAGCGGCAGCACCCCGGCGGTGTTCACGACAAAATTGACTCGGCCGGTTTCGGCCATCACCTGACGGGCCGCGGCCACTATGTCTTCGCGGCGGTCGACGTGGGTTCCGGTCGAGGACCGCGAGAACGAAAAGACCTTCGCGCCATAGGACTCAGCCAGGCTCGCGATATCGCCACCGATCCCGTAGGACCCACCGAATACGACCATGGTCTTGCCCGCGAGCGCTTCACGGTACTGCTCGTCGTCGAGTTCCTCAGGCGTTTCAGCCGAAGCCAACTGGAAGAGTTTGTCGGCGATGTAGACGTCGATCGGCTCGGTGACCTTCATATTGCGTTCGTGACCTTGAACAACCGCGATCGGCACGTCGGGGCAATAACGCAGCACCACCGTGCAGTCGTCGGTTGCGGTGAAGTCCGGATCCTGCCAGGCCAACTCGTAGGCGCGGCGGATCACCGAGGCACGAAACGCCTGCGGGGTTTGACCTCGCCGAAGCAGGTCGCGCCGCAAAACGTCAGAAATGATGGACAGGCCGTCGCCGCTGTTTGGGTGAACTTGCACGACGGTGTCTGCCGACGGAATAGCCGTATCGACGGCCTCGTAGTCGCCCAAGGCAGCCACCACGTCGTTGATGATGGTCTGCGAAACGAGCGGCCGGACGGCATCGTGGAACAGGACGTTGCATTCGTCGGCGCCGATTGCCTTCAGCGCGAGACTGGTCGTCTCGTTTCGGGTAGCGCCACCCTCGAGGATCTGGGTGACCTTCGGGTACGCGCCGTCACGGACGATCGCGTTCACTGGATCCAAATGGCCTGGAGTCATCAAAACGATGATTTCGTCGACAGCCTCGGCAGCCTGAAACACCGCGATGGTGTGCTCCAGAATCGTCTTGCCGGCGATTTTGATCAGTTGCTTTGGGATTGCCAAGCCGACTCGGGTTCCGGTGCCGCCTGCCAGGATGACGGCCACATTTCGCATTTGGGTCACCCCCGAAGGTTACCTGTGCCCCACCGCTAGTCCGGCGACTGTTGCTTTTTCCAGATTCGGAAGCCCTCTTCGGTGGCGCCCCGTCGCCAATACGCCGAGACCGAAAGGTCCTCGCGGGCTACTCGTCCGTCAAGCAGATAGGGCCGAACGGACTTCAGTAAGGCTGATTCGCCGTGCACGAACGCCTGCACCCGGCCAGCCGGGAAGTCCCACGCTCGAACCGCCTGATCTAGCAGCGTGGTCGAGCCCGGGGCGGCCGGGCCGCGGTGTAACCAGTGCACCGTCAGGTCTGCCGCGCACCGCAACTCGATTTCGTGTCCTGGGCCGTCAACTTCGATGAACACGGTCGCGTGCTGATCCGAATGAAGCTGTTCGAGTGCGGCACAAATAGCCGGAATGGCAGCCTCGTCGCCAACAAAGAGCTGCTCGGTAACTTCGGCAAGTGGCCGGTAGGCGCCGCCGGGTCCTCGCAATCGCAGGGTGTCCCCCGGTTCGGCCGCCAGCGCCCAAGGGCCGGCGATGCCGTCGCTGCCATGCGTCACGAAGTCGATTGCCAGTTCTTGGGCCTGGGCGTCGACCCAGCGAACTGTGTAGGTGCGCTGGACGGTCTGACCGTCAACTTCGAAAACCAGCTTCACATAGGTGTCAGCCATGGGCAGATGGCAGGCGAGATAGTCGGCGAACGCCGGGCCTGCCAGCACAATTCGCCGGATGCGCGGCGCAAGTTGCTCGACCCGCTGAACAGTTAGTTCGACCTCGGTGCGATTAGCCACAATTTGTAGCCTAGGCCGCGTCGCCCAAATTTCGGGACTCGAGCCCAGCGGTAGAGCCGGAGAGAGCGCTCACCGCCCCAAGTCGGCGTCGCGGTTTTTCACCATCTCGACTGCCCGCGCGTTGTACCAAGTTCCCGATACTCCGCCACCTCGGCAAGGCCCGTCGGACTCGCCGGGCCGCTTGACCCATAGGTAGGCGTCAACCAATCGCGAAGCAGTTCGCGCGGTTGGACTTTGGCCAAGGGAGCGACCATCTGGGTTGCACCAAGATTCGATTTCTGAGTTCGGCAGGGGGCCCCGACCGTTGCGGGAAGTATCGATGACGAAGCGTTTTCCACCAACCAGTTTCGACACTTTCGTGCCGTAGCGAATTTCGGTGCTGGTGTGTTGAAAGTTAGACACGTTCAGGCTGAATCCGCGGGTCTTGGCGACGCCGGCACTACGGAGCAGCGAAGCCGCCGCCTTCGGGCTCAGCCAGGCGTTGTGGCCTATATCTAGGTACACCGCGTGGCGTTTGTTCTTGGCGAGGGTGGTGGCGGCATACCTGATGAGTGCTATCCGCTCGGCTCGCCGCTTGGCCGACAGGCACGTCGATGAGGACAATCCATCTGGCTCGACAATTATCGCGGCCTTCGTTTTTGAGAGTGCTTGCGCGAGTTGGCGGATACCTGCTCGATATTGCGCCGGGGTCGCGCCCCCACTGGAGTAGCCGCCGCAGTCACGATGTGGAATCGCGTAGATGACAAACACCGGATAGGCCTTTTTCCTGGCGATGTCGGCCACGACAGCAGGTGCCTGGGACTTGATTCCCGAGAACTCCGATACCCAGATTGCCTGCGGTGTCGCGGCAATCTTGCTTACCGAGGGCCGATCTTCGGTGGCTTCGTTTCGTGCCGAAGCGGCGGCCTGACTGCTCGGATCAACGTAGAGGCGCTTTCCGCGGAACGGATTGTTCGGTGACGCAGCGCTAGCGGGAGCAGATAACAAGGATCCGAGCAACACGACCGCAACAGCGATCGTTGTCGCCCACTTCAACTGAACTTTTTTGGTCACGATAATCATTCATTTGCACTTGTTTTTCGCTCTTTGAGAGCTCCGTCGGCTGTCAGTTTTGGACACTACCTGTGAAAGAGGTCACATTGTCTCTTTTTGTCACATCTTTCACATCTTTCACATGGATATGGCGGTGTGTAGCCTAAGCGTCGTGACCCAAGGCCTAAATCCAGAATCTTTTGACCCCGCAATCCGTGTCCAGGACGACCTGTTTCGTCACGTCAACGGTCCTTGGTTACGCGATGCCCCGATAAAGGCCGACCGGGCGACTGCAGGTGCGTTCGTGGATCTGGTCGACGATGCCGAACTGCTGGTGCGCTCGATCGTCGAAAAGTGCGCCGAGTCGGCCGAGGACGCCGAGCAAAAGCAGATCGGCGACCTGTTCACCAGCTTCATGGACACCGAACGGATCGAGGCCGCTGGCGCTTCCCCGCTGGCCGCCGACCTGGAACTAATTGACGCGATCGACTCGATTCCGGCGATGACCCGAACCTTGGGGACCTTGGAACGTTCGAGCGTGAGCAGTTTCATCGGCATGTACATCGCCCCAGACCGCGGCAATCCGGACCGATACATCACCCATATCGTCCAGTCCGGACTTGGCCTGCCAGACGAGTCCTACTACCGCGAAGAGCAGTTCGAAGAGATTCGTAAGGCCTACCGAGCCCACGTCACCACCATGCTGACTTTGGCCGGCGTCGCCGACGCCGAAGCCGCAGCCACCCGAGCGATCGACCTGGAAACTCAGCTCGCGTCGCACCACTGGGATCGAGTCGCCTGCCGCGACGCGCAAAAGACTTACAACCCGATGGCCGCGGCCGAGCTGGCCGAGTTGACCCCGTCGTTTGATTGGCAGACCTGGTCTGCCGCAGCAAAGGTCGAGCGCTCGGTGATCGCCGAGGTAATCGTGGCTCAGCCCAGCTACCTGACCGGGCTAGAAACACTGCTAACTGAGGACCTGCTGGAAAGTTGGCGCGACTGGCTGCGCTGGCAGTTGGTTCACGGTGCGGCCGGCTACCTGTCGGACGCGTTCGTCGAAGCGAACTTCGAGTTTTACGGCCGAACCTTGCAGGGAACCGACGAGTTGCGCCCCCGCTGGAAGCGCGGCATCGGTTTTGTCGAAGGGTCGATGGGCGAGGCGATCGGCAAGATTTACGTGCGCACCCAGTTCGGCGCCGAAGCGAAGTCTCGGATGACTGAGCTGATCGCCAACCTGATCGAGGCGTACCGGATCAGCATCACCGAATTGTCCTGGATGAGCGCCGAGACGAAAACTCAAGCGTTGGCCAAACTTGACGCCTTCACCCCGAAGATTGGTCACCCCGATACTTTCAAGGACTATTCGGCTCTGGTCACCGATCCGGCCGACGTGGTCGGCAATGCCCGCCGCGCCCAGTCACTGGCGATGGATCGGGAGTTGGCGAAAATCGGCCAACCGATCGACCGGGACGAGTGGTACATGACCCCGCAGACGGTCAACGCCTACTACAACCCGACGATGAACGAGATCGTCTTCCCCGCCGCGATCTTGCAGCCGCCGTTCTTCGACGCGACGGCCGACGACGCGGTCAACTATGGCGCGATCGGCGCGGTGATCGGCCACGAGATCGGCCACGGTTTCGACGACCAAGGCTCGCACTTCGACGGCACCGGCGCACTACGCAACTGGTGGACCGACGAGGATCGCGAAGCGTTTGAGGCTCTGGCGGCCAAGGTGATCGCCCAATACGACGACCTCTCCCCCGAGGGTGCCGAAGGCCAGAAGGTCAACGGCGCACTGACCATCGGCGAGAACATCGGCGACCTTGGTGGCCTTGGCATCGCCTACCTTGCTTTTGGCTTGGCCCAACAAGATCGGCCCGCCGAAACGATCGACGGTTTCACCGCAGACCAACGGTTCTTCCTGTCCTGGGCCACGGCTTGGCAGGGCAAAACTCGCCCGGCCGAAACGGTTCGGCGATTGACGGTCGATCCGCACTCGCCGCCGGAGTTCCGGTGCAATCAGGTCGTCCGCAACTTGACCGCTTTCTACGACGCTTTCGACGTTTCTGAGGGTGACGACCTCTGGCTAGACCCAGCAGACCGTGTCGCTATCTGGGCCTGAACCGACGACGGCCTGGCCAGCGCAACGCCGCACAGTCGGCACACTCGCGCTGGTTCAGGTAGTCGGCGGAGTTGGCAACGGTGCCGGACTTGCGGTCGGTGCGCTGCTAATCGAGGACGTCACCGGTTCGGCCGGTTGGTCCGGGTTGGCCGTCGTAGCGATGACGCTGGGCGCGGCCCTGTTCACCGTGCCGTTGTCGAACTTGGCACTGCGTCACGGCCGGCGACCGGCGTTGACCTTGGGCTGGCTGGGCGGGTCTCTTGGCGCGACCGGCGTAGTCGTTGGCGCCGAACTCGCTTCGCTACCGCTGCTGCTTTTCGGATTCCTGCTGTTTGGAGCCAGCACCGCGGCGAACCTGCAGTCCAGATTCGCCGCCGCCGACCGCGCCCGACCCGAATCGGTAGGCCGATCGCTCTCACTGGTGGTTTGGGCGACGACTATCGGTTCAGTGGCCGGGCCGAATCTGACCGGGCCGGGCGCAGCGGTCGCCGACTTGTTGGGCATCCGGGAGCTGGCCGGCCCCCAGTTGTTTTCTGCCGCCTCGTTCGCGCTCGCTGGTTGTTTGACTTGGCTGCTGCTTCGACCCGACCCGCTCGAACCAGACGGCACCGGCTCAGCCGCCAAACCGAAACTGCGCGATGCCCTGCCACATATTCGCGGACCGGTGAGGTTGGCAATAGTTACTGTCGCGCTATCGCATGCGGTGATGGTGGCGGTGATGGCACTGACCCCGGTACACATGTCCCATCACGGCTCCGACCTCAAGATCATTGGGCTGACGATCAGTTTGCACATTGCTGGCATGTTCGCCTTCTCGCCGATATTTGGCTGGCTGGCCGACCGCTGGGGAGCCACCGCAACCATCCTGAGCGGCCAGGCGGTCCTCGTGGCCGCATGCGCGATCGCTGGCACGGCCGGTCATAGCGAAGTTCAGATCAGCGGCGGCTTGTTCCTGCTCGGAGTCGGCTGGTCCATGTCGGTGATCGCCGCTGCCGCAATGTTGACCAGCAGCGTTGACCACTCAGTTCGACCGCTAGTTCAAGGCGTCAGCGACCTGTCGATGAACTTGGCCGGTGCCGCCGGCGGCCTGCTCGCCGGAATGATAGTCGCCTGGTGGAGTTTTGGCGCCCTGACCTTCGCTGCGGCCCTGCTGGTGATCCCAGTCTGTGTTGGCGTGCTCAGTCAACGCGCCAGCCGCTGACCAAAAACGAGCGGCCTGCCACCGATCCAGTGGCAGGCCGCTCGCTTCTACTTCGACGCTGTGCGATTCAGCTCATCGCACCCGGATGCTGATCGTGGTCGATGCCGACCCGGTCGTCTGCGCAGAACCGACGTAGATGGCGCGGATCTTCGCGTTGCCCTTCTTCGACAGTCGGATTTTCGCGCTGGCCTTGCCGCCGCGAATCGAGACCGTCTTTAGGACTCGCTTGCCCTGGACGAACTGGATCGAGCCGGTCGGCTGGTGTCCAGCCGCGGTGACCGTCGCGGTCAGCGTGACAGCCTTGCCCGCTTTGACCTTTGTGGCCGAGGCCTTGATGGCCGACTTGCTGGTCGCTTTGACGACCTGGAAGTTGACCACCGAACTGGTCGACTCGGCTGCCAACGCCCCACCGGTGAACCGAGCAGTCAACTCGTGGCTGCCCACGGCCAGCTTCGGCAACTCGATGGATGCCTTCGAATCGGCGACCGATGCTGAGCCCAACACTTTGGTTCCAGCGAGCAGCTCAACCGTGCCGGCCGCAGCACCGGTGACAGTGACGGTCGCGGTGGCCTTGGCAGCGAACTGAACCTTCGCATTCGACAGGCTCAACTCGGTGGTCGTGGCCAACTCTTCGCCAAAGGCCTTGGCTGCCGTGCCCAACCGCAGGAACACCGTCTCGCCGGTGGCGTCCTTGAGTCCGTCGTTGTCGGAGACGCCGTAAAGCTTGCCGTCAGCGGCAATCGTGAAGCCCTCTAGCTTCTCTTGGGTCCAGCCGTTGGTGGCCTTGAGTTGCGGCAGGACGTCGATCGCTAGCTTCTTGGTCAGGATCGGCAGTTCGCTGGTCGACGGGTCGGTGACTTTGCCATTGGCGGTTGGTACCGAGACCGTATAGATCCGCTTGTTGCGCGCGGCCGGACCGTTGAGCTTGTCGCGCTCGATGACCGCGAAGGTGTGGTCGTTGATCGCGGTGATCTCCGAAAGGCCAACCCAATCGCCCGAACCACGCTGCGGCGCCTGCAACTTGTAGCCGTACCAGTGGAAGGTCTTGTCGCTCACGTCGTAGCGACCGATGCGGGTGATGTTCTCGCCCTCGAAGTCCTCCAGCGTCGTCAGGTTCGACCACAGCGGGCGCTGCATGACGAACCAGACGTGCTCGCCACCGGCGTCGGTGGTCGAGGTGACGCCTTCAAAGCCCCAGTTCTTCACCTTCGCCGCGATATCGCCAGGCAACGTCACCCGCTCTTGGATAGCGCCAGCGTCATCGGTGCGAACCAAAACGTTCTTGTCCCCGGTCGCGCCTTCAGAGGCCAGCCAGAAACCGCCCTGCGGGCGCTTGAACACGCCTTCGATGTCCAGCGGTGCCGGTTCGCCATTTTCGGTTACCGGTACTTGCGCGGTGATCCGGGCCGGGGTACCCGAAACGTCCATCTTGAATAAGGTGCCGTTCTTGATGACCGAGTCCGCAGCCGTCCACAAAGTGGTGGCGCTGCTCGGGTCAGCCGAAAGCGCGCCGAGTGCCTGCCAGCCGATCGGCAAGCCGTCGACTTCGTCTGCCTCTACTGCGGTCGGTTGGGCTTTTCCGGGCTTGAACTCATAGAGGCCAACCGTGGCCCGGACGCCCTTGGCGGCGTCGTCGGTCTCGCTCGAGACTGCGAACAGGCCGCGCTCGGGGATCGCTAGGAGGCCTTCGGGTCCATTCGTGGCGGGCATGATCTGGACGAACTTCGGCGCGGCCGGGTCCGAAACCTCGTAGACGGCCACGAAGTTGCTGCGCTCCGAACCGACGAAAACATAGGGCTTACCGTCGAACTCCGCAAACGTCAGGCCTTCTGGCTCTGAGCCCTTCTTGGCTGCCCGGTCGTCGTTGTAGAGACCGTGCTTGATTGCCAAGCGCTCGAAGGTGTTGCCGGCGTCCCAGACGACGCTTCCGTTGGCGTCAAATACAGTCCAGCCGCGACTGCCGCCCTTCCAGTCACCCTCATTCGCGGTGGCCAGGTGGGTGTCGTTTACCCAGGCGATCGAGTCGGGTTCGCGCGGAACGGCCGGCAGGCTGTCGACCGGGTTGATGATGCCGTCCTTCTTGGCGTCGATACCGGTCAAGTCGACCGAGCCGGCGCTGAAAACCTTGTCGATCGCACCGGTCGCAGTG
>JAKPAQ010000306.1 GCA_029779385.1 Actinomycetes bacterium
CCAATGGTGAGTTTCGCGTTCGCAAGAGACACCGCCCCTGGGAAGAGCTCGGTCTTGCCGTCAGCGGTCAGCGTGACGACACCGTCCGTCACTTGCTTCTTCGCAAAGTCGTACTGGACTCCCGTGCCCAAGACACCGAGCGCAGTGTTCGGCAGCAGGGCCGGGAGGCTTACGTTTGTTGCCGAGACTCTTGTGAGGTTGAGCTTCTGGTCGGAGTACGTGCCGCCCAGCGACACGCTTGCTGACGCCTGATCTGGAACATTGATCGAGCCGCTGCCTTCAATCTTCAGGGTCTTCCCAGACGCATCGGGAGCCGTGAACTCGACGTTGTCTAACTTGACGAGCCCATCGGCGATTGACGCGTTAGTGACCTTCGCGAGCAGGTTCTTGAACTCGACTGGTGCTTTTGTGGTTCCGGTTGGTGGTGCGCGGCTGATGGTGGCGCCTAGGGAGATGGTGCCGAAGTTGTTGACGGTGATGGCGCGGTCGCCGGTGGCGTCGAGTGTCAGGTCGAAGGAGCTGTCGGTGTTGATCACACCGTTGATGACGTCTCCGGCGCCTGCCTTGTTCACGGCGATGTTGGTGGGTTGGCCAGTGGCGAAGGTGATCGTGGTGGTGATGTCGTTGGCCCCGGCCACGGGCAGGGTTGAGGCGAAGGGGAGCCCGGCGGCGGTGATCGCCCCAGCGATCTGTGTTCCTGTCGTTTGCGGGGTGAGCACTATGTCACTGGCCGCGGACAGTTCCGGTCATCCCCATGCCGGGTTCGCCGCGAGTTTCGTGTCTTTACCGACCGTGATCTTCGAGCCGTCGTAAGACAGGCCCGCGGCGTTGAGCGTGGCGATACCCGACATGTCCAGGGCGCCGTTATCCAGTGTCATTGTCGTGGCCGGAGACGGACCCAGAGTGCGGGTCACGTGACCCTTCAACCCGGTCGCGGTGATCCCGCCAGGCAGAACAGCGGGCACATCTTCTTGATTGAGGGTGACGTTCAGCTGGGCCGGGGACGCGCCACCGTCATAGGCCAAATCGCCCACCTTCGACCCGCCCACCACGACAGCGCCTTCAGCTGTGACCTTCTTGTCGGCCAGGTTCACGATGACCTTCGGGCCGCGCGCTGTGATGACACCGGGCACCAGCGGCACATCGCCAGTGACCGCCGCGGTCACCACACCCGACGTCGTGGCCCAACCCTGCGCCGACTTAGTGAACACCAGCTCCTCACCGGAGGCCGTCAACGTGGCCCCCGGCAACAGCGAGCCGCCCGGAATCTCACCAGACGCGGTCACCGTCGCGGTCTTCTTCACATCGTCATAGGAACCCTTGATCGTGATCGGGGACCGCACATCCCCGGTCACAACCTCAGCGGTCGTATCAACCTTGTATGTGTTCGTTGAGCCCTCACGAGTCAACGACGCCGCCTTCACCTGCAACGGCCCGGCATCAATCGGACCAAACATCAACCCGGCCGAACACTTCGACCAATCCGGCATCGCTACATCACCAGAACACTTGACCGTCGCAACGTTGTAAGAAGCATCAATCTCGTATCGGTTTGCCGCAGTAATCGTGCCGTTAAACGTCAACCCCGACGGGCCGTCAGCCTTCAACGACTTCGACTTGTCTTCGTTCCACGTCACGGT
>JAKPAQ010000029.1 GCA_029779385.1 Actinomycetes bacterium
TCGCTCATGTTCGCCTGGACGATCACCATTTCTGCCGTCTTGGCGAAAGTGCCCCCGGCAGCGGCCTTGAGCGCCACGTTTTCGAGCAGCGCATCGCCGTCACCGACCAGGGCTCTGGCGAACTGGATTTTGTCGCCGGCGCCGAAATCGTTGATCTGGTCGCCGGTCGCAAACTGGACACCGTAGTACGCATCGCTTGAGGTGCCATAACCCGCGGTGGCCTCGAAGCGGAAGACATCCGCACCTGGGCCGGAGTAGTCATCGCCCGTCAGGTCATCTCCAGAACCCCAGTAGCTTGACACACTGGCAAGCGGGTCTCCACCGCCGGCGATCAGTGTGTCGTTTCCAGCGCCACCTGCCAGATTATCAAAGCCAAGACCTCCGGAGAGAATGTCGTTGCCGGCATCGCCGCCAAGGTAGTCGGCCCCGGTGCCGCCGAGCATCGAATCGTTGTCACTCCCGCCATAAACCGTATCGTTGTCAGCGCCTCCGTCGAGGGTGTCGTTGCCGGCATCGCCGTAAAGGCGGTCGGCCCCGCTACCGCCGAGAATCGAATCATTACCGTTTCCACCTTCAATCTGGTCGTTATCAGCGCCTCCATCGAGGGTGTCGTTGTCCTCGCCGGTAGTTGCGCCGTAGTTGTAGCCCCCATAGAGAGTGTCGGCCCCGGTGCCGCCGAGAATCGAATCATTACCGTTTCCGCCTTCAATCTGGTCGTTGTCGGCGCCTCCGTCGATGGTGTCGTTGCCGGTGACGGATGATGTACCAAAATAGATACTATCGTCTCCGAAAATGACGTCGATACCCGCTTCGCCAAAAAGTCGGTCAGCGCCGCCGCCACCCGTGAGGTTGTCCTGGCCATCGCCGCCGGTCAGCGAGTCCGTTCCCAACCCGCCGTTCAGCGTATCGTTACCGCCATGGCCGTTGATCGTATCGTTGCCCGAGCCGCCGGTCAGGCGATCGGGCGTGGTGTTGCTGGTGCCATACTGCAAGAGCACATTGCTGCTACCGGTATACTCGAAGCCCTCGATGTTGGCGATCACCGGTGCGCTGGTCAGCGTCGCGGATTTGACGGTATCGATGCCCTGGCCGGCCAGTTCTTCGATCACGTCACCCGTGGCGAGCACATAAGTGTCGTCGCCGAGCCCGCCGATCAGCGAGTCGTTGCCATCACCGCCATCGAGCGTATCGTTGCCGTCGTTGCCGTAGATCGTGTCGTTACCGGCCAAGCCCGCCAAGTTGTTGGAATACGTATTGCCGACGATGGTGTTGGCCTCGTCGTTGCCTGTCGCGTTGACTGCCGAGGTGTCGGACAATGCGGTGATCGGGTCATTGTCCGTCACCCCTAAGACGGCATTCCACGCGGCGAGCGCCTGGTTGTACTCGGCGAGCGTTCCGCCGCCGGACAGCACGATCCGCTCGATCCCCTGCGAGGTTTGCAGGTTTCCCGATTGCAGCAGATAAACCGTGTCGGTGCCCAGTGAGTCGTAGACCTCGGTGTTGTCGGGATTGTCAACGACAAAGAAGTCATTGCCGGCTCCTCCGAGAAGAATGCTGCCATAAGAAGTATAAGAATAAATAGAACTATAATATCGAGCGCTCAGCAGGACGTCGTTCCCCTCGCCACCGTCCAGGACATCGGTAATCTGGGAAGAACTGTAATAACTATCGAGAGGAGTGCCGACGAGCGTATCGTTGCCGGCTCCACCGGCCAGGTAGTTCTCGTCCGAGCTGCCGACGATCACGTTGGCACCGGCGTTGCCTTCACCGAACCACGGCTGAAAAGCCGTATTCCGCAGCAGCACCAGATTCTCGACGTTGGCGTACTGCGCCTGTTTGAGTGAATTGTCGATGTACGATTCGAGGACATCGTCGCCGGCGCCGACGCTTTCGACGACAACATCGAGCGCGTCGTCGACCAAATAGTGATCGTCGCCCAGGCCACCGATCAGCGTATCCGTGGCCTTATCGCTGACCACCGTCGGAAGGTCCACGCCCAGGAGGGCCACCAGCGAGTAGTCGATGCCCGCGGAGTTGCCGCCATAGAGCCAGTCATGGCCATCGCCGGTGCTGATCGAGTCGGCGCCAATGCCTCCACCGATCGTGTTATTGAGCGCATTGCCGACCAGCGAAGCTCCGGTGGTGCCCGTATAGAACAGGTTCTCGATCGCCGGGGTGAGCGCTAGCGAAGTCTTGGTGCCAATCAAGGAGTCCTCGCCGCCATTGACCAGTTCGGTGACCACATCGCTGGTATCGACCACGTACACATCGTCGCCGTTACCGCCAATCAGCGTGTCTATACCGGTGTCGCCGACCAGCCAGTCGTCGCCCTCACCGCCGAGCAGCGAATCGTTGCCGACGCCGCCGACCAGCGAGTCGTCGCCCTCAGCGCCGACCAGCACATCGTTGCCGGCGCCGCCGATCAGCGTGTCGTTTCCGGCCCAACCATAAACGGTGTCATTGCCCGACGAGAGTGATTCCAGGCGATTGCCGCCAGCGTCACCACTGAGTAAAGCTGCCACGGTGGCGTGCGTGTAGACCAGATTCTCGAAGTTCGCAAATTTGCTGACCCGGAGATCCTTGACGGTGCCCGAGGAACTCAGGGTATCGCTGCCGCCAGTGGCTGTTTCGATCGCGACGTCAAAAACACTGTCGAGGACATAAGTGTCGTTGCCTGCTCCGCCGATCATGGTGTCACTGCCGACCCCGCCATTGAGAAGGTCGTCGCCCACGCCGCCAATCAGCGAGTCGTTTCCGCCGTAGCCGGAGAGCGTGTCATTGCCCGCGCCACCCGAGAGGGTGTCGTTCGTCACGCTGGCGCTGTTGGCCAGGATCACATTGTTCCCGCTGTTGCCCACCAGCATCGCCGCCACGGTGCCGGTGAACTGCAGGTTTTCCACATGGGCCCATTTACCGAGCGAGAAGGTGTTGAGTCGATCAAGGACCGCCGTGCGAACGGTGTCGTTTCCACCCGGAAGAGTTACGCCGCCCGCCCCAGGTTCGAAATAATAGGGAAGTTCCTCGATGACGTTGAGCAGCGAATTGACGATGTAAATATCGTTTCCAGCGCCACCCGCCAGGGTGTCCGCCGCGTCGACCGCTGTAATCGTATCAGCGCCTGTGGTACCAGTCCTTCTCGTTGCCATTCGAACGTTCCTCAATAGTAAGAGATAAATTAGAGATATTCTGCACGGGGGCAGGTTAGCCAGTCATGCGCAACGAGCCTGGCGACTCCGAACACTTTAAACGTGAGTGGGAAATGATATCAAATTGAGCACCTTTCACCGTTTTCCTGTACCGTGCAATCGGTAAATTTTCAATCGCTTTTGATGCACGTCAACTGCGCGCGTTTCAAGCGCGCGTATGCTCGTTGCACGAGTGCAAAGGCAAACGGGGTGTAAGCCCCGGACGCAAAGCTGCAAGCCCTAACCTGAAGTCGAGGAGGGTGGTTGGGCTGTCTCAGTTCAGGCACGTTCGTGCCGACGGCCGACCTATCCCTTGCTTGCGTTGATTTTTCTATTTCACCGAGAAGGGAGTTTACATGGCCACCATCCTGGGCAGCACCGGTAACGACGTCAAATCGGGTACCAGCGGCAACGACAGCTTCTTCACCTCGCTGGGCAACGACTCGGTGTTTGCCAGCGCCGGCAATGACAGCTACAACCTCGGATACAAAAGTAGCACGAGCTACTGGCGCTACGGCTTCAACGATTACGACACGCTCGACTACAGCAGCGCATGGAGCAGTTTCTTGCTGCCCGACGCTGCCAGTCTGCACATTACGGCCGACCTCGAACTCGGTACGATCAAGAAACTCAACGCGGCCGGCAGCATCCTCGGGACCGACACGGTGATCGGTGTCGACTCCGTAGTCGGCACGGCCGGCAACGATATCCTTCTCGGCCGCAACTTCTGGAACTACGAAGAGTTCCGCGGCCTCGGCGGCAACGACTGGATCGACGGTCGTGGCGGCGACGACGCCGTCAGCTATATCTACGAGGCGACCACCGCCGGTATCACCGTCAATATGGCCGCCGGCACGGTGACGAGTACCGACACCAAGGTCGGCAGTGATACCTTGCGTGGAATCGAAGAGGTCATCGGCTCGAACTTCGCCGACACCTACAACGCTACCTTCTACGGCGCTTCGAGCGTCAACCGCAACTCTTGGGGTGAGAGCTGGAACATCTTCATTCCCACTGGTGGCAATGACGACATCACCGGCAACGGCGAAACGTGGGTGAATTACAACGGTGTCGGCGGCGCCATCACCATCGACCTCGGCGGCCAGAGCGCGCCCGGCGTCAAGGTGAAGATCGTCACCGCGTTCACCGATGATCCGACCAGCTCGGCCTACAATCC
>JAKPAQ010000321.1 GCA_029779385.1 Actinomycetes bacterium
ATTCACATCGAGGAGCATGAGGTTGATGCTCGCGACACCAAGTTGGGGCCTGAGGAGATCACGCGCGACGTTCCCAACGTCAGCGAAGAAATGCTCGCCAACCTTGACGAGCGCGGCATCATCCGCATCGGTGCCGAGGTATCCAACGGTGACATCTTGGTCGGCAAGGTCACGCCGAAGGGCGAGACCGAACTGACTCCCGAAGAGCGCCTGTTGCGCGCCATCTTCGGCGAGAAGGCTCGTGAAGTTCGCGACACCAGCCTCAAGGTTCCGCACGGTGAGTCCGGCACGGTCATCGGCGTTCGAGTCTTCGACTCGGCCGAGGGTGACGAACTCAGCCCTGGCGTAAACCAGCTGGTTCGGGTCTATGTCGCTCAGAAGCGCAAGATCAGCCACGGCGACAAGCTCGCTGGCCGTCACGGAAACAAGGGCGTCATCGCGAAGATTCTGCCGGTCGAGGATATGCCGTTCCTCGCCGACGGAACTGCCGTTGACATCGTCTTGAACCCGCTTGGTGTGCCAGGTCGCATGAACGTCGGTCAGGTTTTGGAAACTCACTTGGGCTGGATTGCCAAATCCGGCTGGGAAGTTCCGGCCAACGTCAAGGAAGAGTGGGCAGACCGCCTGCGCTCCATTGGCGCCGACGAAGCCGCACCGAACACCAACATCGCAACTCCGGTATTCGACGGTGCTCGTGAAGACGAGATCACCGGGCTGCTGAGTTCGACTCGACCGAACCGCGATGGCGACCAGATGGTCGGACCTGACGGTAAGGCGGTGCTTTTCGACGGACGTACCGGCGAGAAGTTCCCCGATCCGATCAGCGTCGGTTACATGTACCTGCTCAAGTTGCACCACTTGGTCGACGACAAGATCCACGCTCGTTCGACCGGTCCGTACTCGATGATCACCCAGCAGCCGCTTGGCGGTAAGGCCCAGTTCGGTGGCCAGCGCTTCGGTGAGATGGAAGTTTGGGCTCTCGAGGCGTACGGCGCGGCATACGCGTTGCAGGAATTGTTGACGATCAAGTCAGATGACATCGTGGGCCGCGTCAAGGTCTATGAAGCCATCGTCAAGGGCGAGAACGTTCCCGAGCCGGGAATCCCCGAGTCTTTCAAGGTTCTCGTCAAGGAGATGCAGTCACTGTGTCTCAACGTCGAAGTGCTCTCGGCCGACGGTTCTGCCGTCGAGTTCAAGGACTCAGAAGATGAGTTCTTCCGTGCCGCCGAGGAGCTCGGTATCGACCTGTCCCGCCGCGAGCCGTCGTCAGTCGACGAACTCTGAGCACCGCCCCGATACTGAGCATCCACAGAATTTCGAAAGGGAACGAAGACAACGTGCTAGACGTCAACTTCTTCGACCAAATCAAAATCGGTCTGGCGACCGCTGACAACATCCGCGACTGGTCGTTCGGTGAAGTCAAGAAGCCAGAAACGATCAACTACCGCACCCTCAAGCCCGAGCGCGACGGTCTTTTCTGCGAAAAGATCTTCGGTCCGACCCGGGACTGGGAATGCTACTGCGGCAAGTACAAGCGAGTGCGCTTCAAGGGCATCATTTGTGAGCGCTGCGGCGTTGAGGTAACCCGCAGCAAGGTCCGCCGTGAGCGGATGGGTCACATTGAACTCGCTGCCCCGGTCACCCACATCTGGTACTTCAAAGGCGTGCCTAGCCGGTTGGGCTACCTCTTGGACTTGGCGCCGAAGGACCTCGAAAAGGTCATTTACTTCGCTGCGTACATGATCACCAAGGTTGATGAGGAAGCGCGTCACCGCGACCTCGACAGCCACGAGTCGAAGATCCGCCAGGAAATCGACTTGATCGAGAACCGCAAGAACGACGCGATCAACGCTCGTGCGCTCAAGCACGAAGAGGACGTCGCCAAGCTCGAGGCCGAGTCGGCCAAGGCGGCCGAATTGCGCAAGGTCCGCGATGCGGCCGAGCGTGAAATGGGTCAGATCCGCGATCGCCACGATCGTGAAATCGCCCGGATCGAGCAGGTTTGGGATCGGTTCAAGAACCTTAAGGTCCAAGACCTTGAAGGCGATGAACTGCTTTACCGCGAAATGACCTACCGCTTCGGCGACTACTTCGAGGGCTACATGGGCGCGGCCGCGATCCAGAAGCGCTTGCAAGACTTCGATCTCGAAGCCGAAACTGTGCTGCTCCAAGAGATCATCGCCACCGGCAAGGGTCAGCGCAAGACGCGCGCGCTCAAGCGGCTGAAGGTCGTTTCGGCCTTCCTCGGTAGCCAGAACGATCCAGCCGGCATGGTGCTGGATACGGTTCCGGTTATCCCGCCGGAATTGCGACCGATGGTCCAACTCGATGGTGGCCGCTTCGCCACCAGCGACTTGAACGATCTTTACCGTCGCGTGATCAACCGCAACAACCGCCTCAAGCGACTGTTGGACTTGGGTGCGCCCGAGATCATCGTCAACAACGAAAAGCGGATGCTCCAAGAAGCAGTCGACTCGCTGTTCGACAACGGTCGGCGCGGTCGCCCGGTCACCGGTCCTGGCAACCGTCCGCTGAAATCGATCTCCGACATGCTCAAGGGCAAGCAGGGACGTTTCCGTCAGAACTTGCTCGGTAAACGAGTTGACTACTCGGGTCGTTCGGTCATCGTTGTTGGTCCGCAGCTCAAGTTGCACCAGTGTGGTCTGCCAAAGCAGATGGCCCTGGAACTATTCAAGCCGTTCGTAATGAAGCGTCTGGTTGACCTCAACCACGCGCAGAACTTCAAGAGCGCAAAGCGCATGGTCGAGCGGGCACGCCCGGTCGTTTGGGATGTCCTTGAAGAGGTCATCACTGAGCACCCGGTGCTGTTGAACCGTGCGCCCACGCTGCACCGCCTTGGTATTCAGGCGTTCGAGCCGCAGCTCATTGAGGGCAAGGCCATCCAGATTCACCCGCTCGTCTGCTCGGCCTTCAACGCCGACTTCGATGGTGACCAGATGGCAGTCCACTTGCCGTTGTCGGCTGAGGCGCAGGCCGAGGCTCGCATCTTGATGCTTTCGACGAACAACATCCTCAAGCCGTCCGACGGTCGTCCGGTCACCATGCCTACCCAGGACATGATCATCGGTCTGTACTTCCTGACGCTGGATCGTGACGG
Source organism: Actinomycetes bacterium (assembly GCA_029779385.1). The sequence goes on from JAKPAQ010000321.1 coordinate 3,119, forward strand.
TCACCAAGGCGAAGGCCGAGCATTCAGCTCGACTGCCGAAGCCACGATGGCTTTCGAGCGCGGTGAGATCACCCTGCAGAGCAAGGTAAAGATCCGTATCCCGGCCGAAGACGGAATCGTTAAGACGCGTGAAACCACCTTGGGTCGTGCGATCTTCAATGAGGCGCTGCCGGCTGACTACCCGTTCGTCAACTTCCAGGTTGGCAAGAAGGAACTGGGTGTAATCGTCAACGACCTTGCCGAGCGTTACAGCAAGGTCGACGTAGCTAGCGCCCTGGACAACCTCAAGGAGACCGGTTTCCACTGGGCGACCCGCTCAGGTGTGACGATCTCGATCGACGATGTTGTTAGCCCTGCTGAGAAGCCACAGATCCTCGAGAAGTACGAAGATCAGGCCGCCAAGGTTCAAAAGCAATTCGACCGCGGTTTGATCACTGAGGACGAGCGTCGTCAAGAACTTATTGAGATCTGGACGCAGGCCACCAACGAAGTTTCGGCTTCGATGGAGGTCATGTTCAAGGCCAGCGGCGATAACCCGATCTGGATGATGGTCAACTCTGGTGCCCGAGGCAACATGATGCAGCTGCGTCAGATTGCCGCGATGCGTGGCCTGGTGGCAAACCCGAAGGGTGAGATCATTCCTCGCCCGATCAAGGCGAACTACCGCGAAGGCCTCTCGGTCGTCGAGTACTTCATCGCGACGCACGGTGCGCGTAAGGGCTTGGCCGATACCGCGCTTCGTACCGCTGACTCGGGCTACCTGACTCGTCGTCTCGTCGACGTCAGCCAGGACGTAATCATCCGCGAGGAAGATTGTGGCACCGAGCGCGGTTTGCCCAAGACCATCGCAACTCGCCTCGAAGACGGCAGTTGGGTCGAGGCCGAGAACGTTGAGACCTCGGCTTATGCCCGTAACGCCGCAGTCGATATTGCTCACCCGGTAACCGGTGAAGTGCTCATTGCAGCCGGTGAGGATCTTGGCGACGTTGAGATCAACCAGTTGATTGAAGCCGGAGTTGAGTCGATCAAGGTGCGCACGGTGCTGACCTGCGATGCTAAGACCGGGACCTGCGCTAAGTGCTATGGCCGTTCGCTGGCCACCGGCAAGCTTGTCGACATTGGTGAGGCGGTCGGTACGATCGCGGCGCAGTCGATTGGTGAGCCCGGTACTCAGCTGACCATGCGTACCTTCCACACCGGTGGTGTGGCCGGTGACGACATCACCCACGGTCTTCCGCGTGTTGTGGAGCTTTTCGAAGCTCGTAACCCCAAGGGTCTGGCGCCGATCACCGAGGCCGCAGGTCGGCTCACGATCGACGACACCGACAAGGGTCGCAAGCTCGTCGTCACCCCCGACGACGGTTCGGAGCCGATCGAGTACCCGGTCACCAAGCGTTCGCGCTTGTTGGTTCGCGATGGTGACACGGTCGAGGTTGGCCAGCAGCTCACGCACGGTACCCCCAACCCGCAGGAAGTTCTGCGAATCTTGGGTGTGCGCAAGGCGCAGGAACACCTCGTGGACGAGGTCCAAGAGGTCTACCGAAGCCAGGGCGTGGCAATCCACGACAAGCACATCGAGATCATCGTTCGACAGATGCTGCGACGGGTCACCGTCATCGAGCAGGGCGACGCGAACCTGATCCCGGGCGACTTGGCTGATCGTGCGGTCTTCGAAGAAGAGAACCGTCGCGTGGTTGCCGAAGGCGGCACCCCCGCCTCAGGCCGCCCGGTCCTGATGGGCATCACGAAGGCCTCGCTGGCCGTCGAGTCGTGGCTGTCGGCCGCTTCCTTCCAGGAGACAACTCGTGTCCTGACCGAAGCTGCGATCCAAGGCAAGTCGGACTCGCTGCGTGGTCTGAAGGAGAACATCATCATCGGCAAGCTGATCCCGGCCGGCACCGGCCTGGAGCGGTACCGCAACATCCGGGTCGAGCCGACTGAAGAAGCACGATTGGCCGCAAATGCGGTCACCGGCTACGACAGTTTCGACTACCAGTTCGGCGCTTCCGAAGCCGGACCAGTTGCGTTGGACGATTTCGACTTCAGTTTCGACAACTGAGTTAGCAATAAGTGGGCCCGGTCAGCGAAAGCTGGCCGGGCTTACTTATTTGTCGGAGATGACTTGGGGTTTCGGAACAACCAGTTCAGTTCTGGCTCGAACACCGGCCGGAACAGCGTAGCGACTGGTTTGGTCATGAGCAGGTTCGCCAACACAATCGCTGACACCACACAGCCTGCCACTGCCACCGCGCCGTAGGGTTCGAGCTTCTCCCACAAGCCAAATTGTCGATCAAGGAAAATGATCACGTATCCGTGGAGCAAGTAGCAGTAGAAGGTTCTACCACCAAGAGCTGTCGTCCACGACTTAGCTCGAGGGATCAACGACAAAGCAGCTAGCGTCAGCACAAAAGCGATCAGCAGCAGAGCCGATCGAATAAGTAGACCTTCGGACCAGCCGACGCCAAGCTCGTCATAACGAGACTTCCAAAGCAGCCAGTTTCGTGGCCAGCGTTCAGCCCAATCAGCGGCCCAAAACTGGCAGGCAATGAACGTCCCCACAAGCAACAGGGCCGCAGGTACTTGGATTCTCGTGGCGCCAAGGCGCCTGAATTTGTCGAGGCTGAAGTGCATGCCAATCACATAGAAGGGAAGCAGGCCAAGCACTTTCGGCAGCGCCAGCACGTTTGGAATCTCGATTAGTCCGGCTGTTAGAGAAACCAAGATCGAGACCGTTATTGGGTACTTCAAGTTGCGCCAGATTGGTGTACTCAACCGCCAAATCAACAAGGCGGCCAAGAACCAACCGAGCCATTGGGGCGACAGCAGCATGAGGTGAACAGGTTCACCGTCATAGTGCCGCGTTATCAACTGCAAACTTGTTTCCACGATCAGGTAGGGCACGATCAGCGTTGAAACGAGCCGCCGAATCTGCCGCGAGTTTCCAACGAAGTTGCGTGCTGTGTAGCCGGAGATCAACACGAAGAAAGGCATATGGAACAGGTAGATCCACGTGTAGATTCCGCGCGCCGAATCCATCACGACTAATTCGGTAAGTGAGTGGCCGATGACCACGAGCAGCATCACCCAGTAGCGCGCGTTGTCCAAATAGGCGACACGCTCTTTGGGTGCGGCCGCAGAGGTCAGCGGCGGCTCAAGGCGACTCACGGTTTGACTCTACCGCCGGGCGCAGTGGTAACGCGGTCAACTCTTGGCTGCTGAAACGAACAGGGTGAGATAGTTTCCGCGGGCAGACAAAGTGTGGACCGTCCGGATTTGTCGGCCTCGTCGGTCGGTGCCCCATGAAGTCGAAATCACTTCGTTGAGGTCTGCGACAACATCTCGCGAAATGTTCGCGGACGGCACCCGGTCGCCAATAAAACTGGTGGCGATTTCACTGGCGATCGTGGCTCGCAGGGTGGTCATTGTGGCAAATTCGGGAAGATTGGCCGAGAGTAAAACAGTTGAACTGGACGGTGGGGTGTAGCCGTCGATTACCGGTTCAGTAGCAGGTGCGTCCTCGTCCATCTTCGGCCAGATCCAGCCGGTGGCCTCGGCGGTTGAGTCGATGTCCACCGGGTTCTCGAGACGTTCTGGGGTCCGGTCCTTCTGTCCTTCGCGCGGGTCGCCAACATAGGCAATCGCCACGGTCATCACGGGGCTTTCTAATGAGCCCGTGGAGCCGGTTCGGGTGCGGACATCTCCGGGGTCGACATTGAGTTGGACATTCAGGTCTCGGCCGCTGGGGCTCTTTCCGGTCACGTTTAGGGCGCAATTGACGACCCGGCGGTTCTCGGCCTGGCAGTACTTACTCAAGTCGTCGGTGACGATTTCAGAGCCAGGAAGTAGCACGGCGATCTGGGCGAGCATCTTGCGGACAGTTTTGGTTGGCGACTTGTCGATCCGCATCACCGAAACGAAGGTATCGGGCCGGGGCATGGACTCTAGGTCGGCAAAGGTGTCGCGCTCTGGCCGGTTGCTCGGGGTGGGAGTTGTTGGCGATGATGGGGTCGCAGTGCTGGGAGTGTCGGCGGACTTCTTCAGTTCCTCGGCGGCCAATTCTGCTTGGACTGCTTGTAGTTCTGGCAGGTAAGCAGCAACCAGCTCAGGGCTGCGGAAACGAACAAGCGGTCCGAGTTGAACTGCGCCTTCGGGGACGCTGACGCCAAACCCGATCGGACTGGCCGGGCCAGCTTCGTGAGCGTTGATGGGAGCCGGGTCGGTCGTCGAATCTGGACTGGGCGACTGCTTATGGGGTGTGCACGCCCCGAGCGCACAGACCACTAGTAATGCGACCGAAGCGATCGTAAGACGACGCATGTATCCCCTTGCAAAGTTTGTGGATACTCAAGAGTAGCCGGTGGACCCGTATGGTTCATTTATGTTTGCTCCGAGTGACCCAGACGCGATCTTTACCTATGGCGCACCGGCGCTGAAGTTCGGCCCAGGTGCCAGACACGAGATCGCCGCCGACCTTGCCCGCTTCGCACCGAAGCGCGTCTTGATCGTCACTGATGCTGGGGTCGCGGCTACCGGCGCGCCAGACGAACTTGCTGAACAGGTTCGCGCGACTGGTGTCGTGGTAGTCGTTTTCGCTGACACTCGCGTCGAGCCCACCGACGGCAGCCTGAACGCAGCAGTCGATTTCGCTAGGAGCAGCGGACCCTTCGACGTGATCATTGCGTTCGGCGGCGGCAGCAGCATCGACACCGCCAAGGCGGTGAACCTGCTGGTCACCAATGACGGCGAACTAATGGACTTCATCAACGCGCCGGTCGGTCGGGCAAAAGCGCCGTTGCGGCCGTTGCTGCCGTTGATCGCTGTGCCAACGACAACCGGCACTGGCAGTGAGAGCACGACCATTTGTGTGCTCGATGTCGTTGCACAGAACATCAAGACCGGTATTTCTCATGCCGCGCTTCGGCCGACCTATGCAGTAGTTGACCCAGAACTTACCTACACCCAGCCGGCCGGTGTCACCGCTGCGGCTGGCTTGGACGTGCTCTGTCACGCGTTGGAGAGCTATACCGCCCGGTCGTATACGTCCTACGAGGCAAAGCAGCCAAACCAGCGGGTTCCGTATTGCGGCTCGAATCCGATCTCGGACTTGTGGTCTCAGCGGGCAATGTCACTGATGAGTACTTCGTTCGTGGCGGCCGTTCGCGACGGCGCAGACAAAGCAGCACGCGAACAGATGGCCCTGGCGGCGACCTTCGCCGGGCTGGGCTTTGGCAATGCGGGCGTGCACATCCCGCACGCCAACGCCTACCCGATCGCCGGTCAGGTCGGCGACTTTCAGCCGGCCGACTATCCCGAGCCGGACGGCACGATCGACCACGGGCTGGTCCCGCACGGTATGGCCGTTTCGATGACTGCACCAGCCGCATTCAGATTCACGTTTTCGGCTGCGCCCGAACGTCACCGGGAAGCTGCGCGGTTGCTCGATCCGACGGCGCCGATGACGGCGGATCCGGCCGACTTCCTGCCGAGCGTGCTGACATCGCTGATGCAGCGCGTGGGGGTGCCATCAGGATTGGCTGAATTGGGTTTTGGGTCGTCCGACCTCGACCGGCTGGCCGAAGGCACGATGAAGCAGCAGCGCTTGTTGTCCACCGCGCCCAAGGAGGTAACTGAACAGGACGTCCTGGCCATTTTGGCCGACTCGGTCGAACTGTGGTGAAGTCGAGCGGCCGCAGGTAGGCGCACGGCTTTTAGATTTACCAGTTCAAGTAGCATGCAACTCGTGGCCGTGGCGCGAGAAGTAGTTTCTGAACTCAGATCTGCGGGCGTCCATGATGTTGACGATTCGAGCCTGACCCGAGCGCTTTACAGCTCAGACGCTTCGCTCTACCGGGTCGAACCTACCGTGGTCGTGCGCCCGCGAGACTTAGCCGAAGTCCACGCGGTCGTAGAGGTCGCCAACGCAACTTCGACTCCGCTGACTTCGCGCGGTGCGGGAACCTCGATTGCCGGTAACGCGATTGGCACCGGCATCATCATGGATTTTTCCAAATATCTGAACCATGTTCTCGCCGTCGACGAGGCCACCGCCACCGCCGAAGTTCAGCCGGGTGTAGTTCATGCTGTTTTGCAGCGCGCCGCGAAACCGTTCGGTCTGCGATACGGGCCGGATCCATCGACCCACACGCGCTGCACGGTCGGCGGGATGATTGGCAACAACGCTTGTGGCAACCGGGCGCTCGGCTACGGTCGCAGCGCCGACAATATCGCTGCACTCGACCTGCTAACGGCCTCGGGGGAGCGGATTCAGGTGGGTCGGGATGTAACCGTCGAGTCCGCGCTTCTCGGCCGACTCCAGGGGCTAACAAACGAGAATCTGGCAACCATCAGGACCGAGTTCGGCCGCTTTGGCCGCCAGGTTTCTGGCTACAGCCTCGAACACTTGCTTCCCGAAAGAGGGTTCGACGTCGGCTCGTTCATGGCCGGCACCGAGGGAACGCTAGCGGTCATGTTGGGTGCCACGGTCGATCTCGTGCGTGACGCTCCCATTCGACATTTGGTGCTGCTTTCTTACCCCACGATGGCCGAGGCGGCTGATCATGTGCCGGTGATTTTGCCTTTCAGTCCGATCGCTTGCGAGGGGCTGGGCAGTCGAATTGTCGATGCCTATCGTCGAGCCAATGGGGTCTCCTCGGTGCCAGATCTGCCGCCAGGTGATGGCTTCCTCTACGTAGAGATCGCGGGGGACAGCGCAGCCGAGTTGCAGAGCATCGCAGATCAAATAGTGCGCGCGGCAGGCGCGCGAGGTCACCGACACGTCACCTCGATGGCCGAGCAGGCCGTACTCTGGCGGATCCGTGAGGAGGGCGCCGGGCTCGCCGCACGAGTCTGGGACCGGCCGGCGCTGGCAGGCTGGGAGGACGCGGCAGTTCCGCCGGAAAAGCTCGGCGGTTATCTGCGCCGATTCGAAGAACTTATGGCGCACCACGACCTTCACGGGGTGCCTTTTGGCCACTTCGGTGACGGCTGCGTCCACGTGCGGATCGACTTCCCGCTGAGTGAACAGGGAGGCCGCCAAGGGTTTAGATCCTTCCTGACTGATGCGGCGACGTTGGCCGCCGAGTTTGGCGGTTCATTCTCGGGCGAGCACGGTGACGGACGGGCACGCTCGGAGTTGTTGCCGTTGATGTACTCGCCCGAAGCGATTGACCTGTTTGAAAAGGTCAAGGCGATTTTCGATCCGAACGACATTCTCAATCCAGGCGTACTCGTTCGGCCGAGTCCACTTGATGAGGATTTGCGCGGCCAAGGGTCGGGCTGGCCGGCAGGTTTGCCGGCGGCTCGCGCGGGGCTTCGACTCATCCACGACGACGGCGATTTTGGCGCCGCAGTGCACCGCTGCACCGGGGTGGGCAAGTGTCTGGCTGCCCCCGGTACCGGCGTAATGTGTCCGTCGTTTCAAGCCACTCGCGACGAGAAGTCGTCGACGCGAGGTCGCGCTCGGGTGCTGCAGGAGATGGTCGACGGCCGGCTAGTCGACGGCGGCTGGTCCAGTCCAGAAGTACACGAGGCGCTAGACCTTTGTTTGTCCTGCAAGGGCTGCCTTGGTGATTGCCCTACCGGGGTGGACATGGCCACCTACAAGTCCGAGGTGCTGCATCAGACCTACCGAGGCAGGTGGCGGCCAAGGAGCCACTATTTACTTGGCCGGCTCCCGCTTTGGGCCCGGTTGAATGCCCCGTTCGCCCGGCTGGCGAACTTTTCGTTGCGAATCCCTGGCATTGTGCACCTTGTTCGGTGGGTGGCCGGTGTCGACCAACGGCGAAGTCTGCCGCAGTTCGCGACGAGAACTTTCGCGAAAGAAATGAAGGGCCACACCTCACCTGCGACTGGGCGACCGGTGTTGTTGTGGGCCGACTCGTTCACGGAGTATTTTTCGACCGCAGCTGGCCGAAGTGCAGTCGAACTGCTGGAGCGGTCCGGGTTCGAGGTTCGTTTTCTCGAAAGGCAGCAGTGCTGCGGGCTGACTTGGATTTCGACCGGTCAACTAGATACCGCGGCCACACTTGTCGCTGCTGCTGTTGAGCAGTTACATCCGTACGTTGCCCAGCAGGTTCCGATCGTTGGTCTTGAGCCGTCGTGCCTTGCGGTCATGCGAAACGATGCGGCTGAACTTATAGACGATCCGCGAACCGCTGAGGTCGCTGCTGGCATGTTCACGCTGGCCGAACTGCTCGACCAGGTCGAGGATCTTGAGTTGCCCGACTTGACCGGCGAAACCCTGGTCGTCCAACCGCACTGCCACCAGAACGCAGTTCTTGGTTTCGAGGCCGATATGCGCCTGCTTGAGCGCACCGGCGCGACCATCGACCGGCTCGGCGGCTGCTGCGGACTTGCCGGCAACTTCGGCGTAGAGAAGGGTCACCACGAAGTCTCGGTCGCGGTGGCCGAGCAGCAACTGCTACCGGCGGTTCGGTCTGCCGGGCCCGATGCCATCGTGGTTGCTGACGGCTTCAGTTGTCGGACTCAACTCGACGGTCTAGCTGACGTCCAAGCAGTTCATTTAGCTCAACTTCTTTTGGGCGAAAGCTGACCAGTAAACTGTGGGGGTGCGATTTGTTCGCACCCTGCGTGCTCGTGTAGCATTGGTAACCGTGCCTGACGAGAGTCGGTACGACGTTTGAACGGACAAGGGCCACTGGCCTGACGATCCGTGACTACAGCGGTCCGATACCGCAGTAGTGGAGAACGAGGAAGGCCTGCGCAGTCGCGCTTGCGCGCTCGCGAGTTATCGGGATTTTTCCCAGAAAGAGGCATTGTGCCCACAATCAACCAGCTTGTCCGTAAGGGCCGCCAGAGCAAGGTCGTAAAGACCAACACTCCGGCTCTTAAGGGATCGCCGCAGCGTCGTGGTGTTTGCACCCGCGTTTACACCACGACCCCGAAGAAGCCGAACTCCGCGTTGCGTAAGGTCGCCCGTGTTCGCCTCTCCAGTGGCACCGAAGTAACCGCCTACATCCCCGGTGAAGGCCACAACCTCCAAGAGCACTCGATCGTGTTGGTGCGCGGTGGTCGTGTGAAGGACTTGCCGGGTGTTCGTTACAAGATCATTCGCGGCTCGCTCGATACCCAGGGTGTCAAGGGCCGCAAGCAGGCTCGTAGCCGTTACGGCGCGAAGAAGGAGAAGAGCTGATGCCACGTAAGGGTCCCGCTCCAAAGCGTCCAATCGAAACCGATCCGGTTTACGGTAGCCAGTTGGTTACCCAGTTGATCAACAAGATCTTGCTTGACGGCAAGAAGCAGGTTGCTCAGCGCATCGTATACAGCGCACTCGAAGGCACTCGTGAGAAGTCCGGCACCGATCCGGTAATCACGCTTAAGCGCGCGCTGGACAACGTAAAGCCCAGCCTTGAGGTCAAGAGCCGTCGTGTTGGCGGCGCCACCTACCAGGTGCCGATCGACGTTCGCCCCGGTCGCCAGACGACCTTGGCGCTTCGTTGGCTCGTCAAGTACAGCTCTGAGCGTCGCGAAAAGACCATGGCTGAGCGTCTGCAGAACGAACTGCTCGATGCCAGCAACGGCCTAGGTGCTGCTGTCAAGAAGCGTGAAGATACGCACAAGATGGCCGAAGCCAACAAGGCGTTCGCCCACTACCGCTGGTGATTTCGGTCCAACCGGACTGAAACCCCTGCTCTACCAACCAACTCTCTGCGAAGGCTGATTGCTCAGTGGCAACCGACATCACGACCGACCTAACTCGCGTCCGCAACATTGGCATCATGGCGCACATCGATGCCGGTAAGACCACGACGACCGAGCGCATCCTGTTCTACACGGGCATCACCTACAAAATTGGTGAAGTCCATGAGGGCGGCGCGACGATGGACTGGATGGAGCAGGAACAAGAGCGCGGCATCACGATCACGTCAGCCGCGACGACCTGCTGGTGGAAGAACCATCAGATCAACATCATCGACACCCCCGGTCACGTTGACTTCACCGTCGAGGTTGAGCGCTCGCTGCGCGTCCTCGACGGTGCGGTCGCGGTGTTCGATGGCGTTGCCGGTGTCGAGCCGCAGTCCGAGACCGTTTGGCGTCAGGCCGACAAGTACGGCGTTCCGCGCATGTGCTTCGTCAACAAGCTTGACCGCACGGGCGCTTCGTTCGACTTCTGCGTCAAGACCATCCGTGAGCGCCTCGGCGCAACCCCGTTGGTGCTGCAGATTCCGATCGGTGCTGAAGGTGACTTCATCGGTGTCGTCGATCTCGTCGGCATGCGGGCCCTCACTTGGCGCGGCGAAACCGCCCAGGGCGAGGACTACGTTGTCGAGGAAATCCCAGCTGACCTAGCTGATGCGGCCGCAGAAGGCCGCGAGGCACTGCTTGAAACCCTCTCGGACGTTGACGACGAGATCGCCGAACTGTTCCTCGAGGGCGAAGACATCTCGGTAGAGGTTTTGCAAGCTGCCATCCGTCGCGCGACGCTTTCGGCCACCCTCAACCCGGTGGTCTGCGGCACCGCATTCAAGAACAAGGGCATTCAGCCGTTGCTTGACGCCGTGATTGCCTACTTGCCCAGCCCGATTGACGTCGGTGCGGTCAAGGGCCACAGCGCCAAGGACGAGTCAGTCGAAGACACTCGCGAACCTAGCGATGATGCGCCGTTCTCCGGCCTAGCCTTCAAGATCGCCACGGACCCGCACTTGGGCAAGTTGACCTTCGTGCGTGTCTACTCCGGTCGCCTCGAAACGGGCACCCAGGTGCTGAACGTGACCAAGGGTCGCAAGGAGCGCATCGGCAAGATCTACCAGATGCACGCCAACAAGCGCGAAGAAATCGCTTCGGTGGGCGCTGGCCAGATCGTCGCGGTGATGGGTTTGAAGGACACCACCACCGGCGAGACGTTGGCCGATTCGGCCAATCCGATCGTGCTCGAGTCGATGACGTTCCCGGATCCAGTTATCCAGGTCGCCATTGAGCCAAAGACCAAGAGCGACCAGGAGAAGCTCGGCGTCGCGATCCAGAAGCTCGCCGAAGAGGACCCGACCTTCCAGGTTCACACCGACGAAGAGACCGGTCAGACGATCATCGCCGGCATGGGCGAGTTGCACCTCGACATTTTGGTCGACCGGATGAAGCGCGAATTCCGCGTTGAGGCAAACGTCGGCAAGCCGCAGGTTGCTTACCGCGAGACCATCCGCAAGACGGTCACCGGACACAGCTACACGCACAAGAAGCAGACCGGTGGTTCGGGTCAGTTCGCCAAGGTTGTCATCGGCATCGCGCCAAACGGCCCAGAAGCCGGCGGCGAAGGTGGCTACGAATTCGTGAACGAGGTCACCGGTGGCCGCGTTCCGCGTGAATACATTCCTTCGGTTGACGCCGGTGGACAGGCCGCGATGGAGTTCGGTGTTCTGGCCGGCTACCCGATGGTTGACGTTAAGTTCACCCTCGAAGATGGCGCTTACCACGACGTTGACTCCAGCGAACTCGCGTTCAAGTTGGCCGGAAACATGGCCTTCAAGGAAGCGGCTCGCAAGGCCGGACCGGTTCTGCTTGAACCGATGTTCGCGGTCGAGGTCACCACGCCAGAGGACTACATGGGCGACGTGATCGGCGACCTCAACTCGCGCCGTGGCCAGGTTCAGTCCATGGATGAAGGTTTCGGTGGCGCCAAGGTGATCAAGGCTTTGGTTCCGCTGTCGGAAATGTTCGGGTACGTTGGCGACTTGAGGTCCAAGACCTCAGGACGTGCGTCGTACTCGATGCAGTTTGATTCTTACGCCGAGGTCCCCAAGGCCGTGGCCGAAGAGATCATCAAGAAGGTCCGTGGCGAGTAGTCACGAGCCATCTACTAAGGTTGCCTAAGCCTGTAACTTTCAGGTCTGCGGCGTAATAAGTCAGTAGCAATACACTCAAACAGGAGGAGCCCCAGTGGCCAAGGCGAAGTTCGAGCGGACAAAGCCGCACATGAACATCGGCACCATCGGACACATCGACCACGGCAAGACGACCTTGACCGCGGCGATCACCAAGGTGCTACATGACAAGTACCCCGATCTGAACGAGGCTTCGGCCTTCGACATGATCGATAAGGCTCCTGAGGAGCGCCAGCGCGGTATTACGATCTCCATCTCGCACGTCGAGTACCAAACGGAGAACCGTCACTACGCGCACGTTGACTGCCCCGGCCACGCCGACTACGTCAAGAACATGATCACCGGTGCGGCTCAGATGGACGGCGCGATCCTCGTGGTTGCCGCCACCGACGGCCCAATGCCGCAGACGCGTGAGCACGTGTTGCTCGCTCGCCAGGTTGGCGTGCCGGCAATGGTCGTTGCGCTCAACAAGTGCGACATGGTCGACGACGAGGAAATCCTCGAGCTCGTCGAAATGGAAGTTCGCGAACTTCTTAGCGACCAGGAGTTCGACGGCGACAACGTTCCCGTTGTTCGCGTTGCTGCTCATCCGGCTCTGCAGGGCGACGCCAAGTGGGGCGAGGCCATCCTCGAACTCATGGCTGCCGTTGACGACTACATCCCGCTTCCCCCGCGTGACACGGACAAGCCGTTCCTCATGCCGGTCGAAGATGTCTTCACCATCACCGGTCGTGGCACCGTCATCACCGGTCGTATCGAGCGCGGCATCGTCCGCGTCAACGACACGGTCGACATCGTCGGTATCCGCGAAGAGAAGCAGACGACCACCGTTACAGGCGTCGAAATGTTCCGCAAGTTGCTCGACGAAGGTCAGGCTGGCGAGAACGTCGGTCTGTTGCTTCGTGGCACCAAGCGCGAAGACGTTGAGCGCGGCATGGTTGTTATCGAGCCCGGCTCCACGACTCCTCACACGGAGTTCGAGGGCCAGGTCTACATCCTCTCGAAGGAAGAGGGCGGCCGTCACACGCCGTTCTTCGACAACTACCGTCCGCAGTTCTACTTCCGGACCACCGATGTCACCGGCGTCGTCAAGCTGCCAGAAGGCACCGAGATGGTTATGCCGGGCGACAACACCGAAATGAGCGTGACGCTGATCCAGCCGATCGCCATGGACGAGGGCCTGCGCTTCGCGATCCGCGAAGGCGGCCGCACGGTTGGCGCCGGTCGTGTCACCAAGATCAACAAGTGATCTGACACAACCTGTCTAAAAGATCCCCCCGGGCTTCGGCCCGGGGGGATCTTTTGTTTGCCCGTAGGATCGGGGCGTGGGACATGATCATGCGCACGGCGCTGGTATAAAACATCGCAGCCGGTTAGCCATTGTTCTCGCGCTGACTCTCTCGGTATTGGTGTTGCAAGTCGTGGTTGCGCTCTGGACCGGGTCCATCGCCCTGCTGGCTGATGCGGGGCACTTACTCAGCGATTCCTTTGGGCTGGTCTTAGCGCTTGGGGCGATTGCCATCGCACAGCGTCCTGGCCCGCAGCGTTCCACGTTCGGTCTTCACCGAACAGAGATTCTCGCTGCCGGTGCGAACGGGCTCGTCTTAGTCGGCATTTGCGTGGCGATCGTCGCGGGTGCGCTGTCGCGACTGGGGGACGCGCCCGAAGTTGATGGCTGGCCCGTGTTGGCTACCGGAGTTGTTGGCTTGGCTGTCAATGTTGTCGGGTTGTTCCTGCTGCGCGCAGGCGCCGAGGAGAGCCTCAATGTGCGCGGCGCCTACTTGGAGGTTCTTGGCGACGCACTTGGCTCGATCGCGGTAATCATCTCGGCGACCATCATCGTTCTCACTGGTTGGTACTTGGCCGACCCGATTGCCTCGCTAGTTATCGCGGCGCTCGTCCTGCCTCGGGCACTGTCGTTGCTGCGTGACGCGGGCGAAGTGCTACTTGAATCGAGCCCGCGCGACGTTGACCTCGATGAGTTGCGCCGCCACATTGAGACCGTCGATGGGGTGGTGACGGCTCATGACCTGCACGTCTGGACTATTACCAGCGGAATGCCCGTGATGAGCGTTCATGTGGTCGTTGACGATTCGGTGGCGACGATTGATGACGTGCACGCGGTGATTGACCGTCTTCGGGGCTGCTTGGCCGAGCACTTTGACGTGGAGCATTCGACGTTCCAGATAGAACCGGCCGGCCACGCCGAGTCTGAGCCCCATGCCCACGATTGACGGGCAGATTCGGTGCGCTGCGCCAGTGGCAGGACCCCGATTTGTGTTTGTGCCCGGCGGTCTGTCAGAATAGTCAGGTTGCCCCGGCTTGATCGCGGGGGAGCGCATTGGTCAGGAACTCACGCCTGGAGCAAGCTTTGCGCTCCGAACCTGAGATCAACGCTGATTCGTAGATACGAGTCCAACCACCTAACTCGAGAAGTGTGTGAACTTTGCGCGTTCCGACGCCGCGACACGCCCGACCTCGGGGTACGGAGATTGTGGGTGATGCTGGATCCGAACCCGGATCCAGCTGCGAAGACGAACGTAAAGGACGAGCGAGAGCATGGCGGGACAAAAGATCCGTATCCGGCTCAAGGCCTACGACCACGAGGTCATTGACTCCTCGGCGAAGAAAATCGTCGACACCGTAACCCGTACCGGGGCGAAGGTTGCCGGCCCCGTGCCGTTGCCGACCGAGAAGAACGTGTTCTGTGTGATCCGTTCGCCGCACAAGTACAAGGACAGCCGCGAGCACTTCGAAATGCGCACCCACAAGCGGCTCATCGACATCATCGACCCGACGCCCAAGACAGTCGACTCGCTTATGCGCCTCGACCTGCCTGCCGGCGTCGACATCGAAATCAAGCTCTGAGGGGAGAACGCACACCATGAGCAGCACACTCACCGCACGCGGCCTCCTCGGTCGCAAACTGGGCATGACCCAGGTTTGGGATGAGAACAACAAGGTCATCCCGGTCACCGTCTTGGAGGCCTCGACCAACGTCGTGACTCAAATCCGCAGCCGCGAGACCGACGGCTACAGCGCCGTCCAGATCGGCTACGGCGAGATCGACGGACGCAAGGTCAACAAGCCGAAGGCCGGACACTTCGAGAAGGCCGGCGTCACGCCGCGTCGTCACCTCGTTGAGATCCGTACCGAAGCAGTCGCCGACTACACCCTCGGTCAGGAAATCTCCCCGGAGATCTTCGCCGCCGGTGACAAGGTCGACGTAACCGCGACCAGCAAGGGCAAGGGCTTCGCCGGCGTTATGAAGCGTCACGGCTTCGCCGGTGTCTCTGCCTCGCACGGCGCGCACCGTAACCACCGCAAGCCGGGGTCGATCGGTGGCTGCGCCACCCCGGGCCGCGTTTTCAAGGGTTTGCGCATGGCCGGTCACATGGGTACCGACACTGTGACCACCCAGAACCTCACCGTCCACGCGGTCGACACCGAGCGTGGCGTCATCTTGGTAAAGGGCGCAGTGCCCGGTGCCAAGGGCGCGCTCGTGGTCATCCGCTCCGCCGCGAAGGGAGCCTGACCGAAATGGCCACCAAGACCATTGACGTTGACCTGCCCGTCGACATCTTCGACGCGCGCATCAGCATCCCGCTGATCCACCAGGTCGTTACCGCCCAGCTCGCCGCCGCCCGTCAGGGCACGCACGACACCAAGTCGCGTGGCGAAGTTGCTGGTGGCGGCAAGAAGCCGTACCGCCAGAAGGGAACCGGTCGCGCTCGTCAGGGCTCGATCCGCGCACCTCAGTACGCCGGTGGTGGCGTCGTGCACGGCCCAACGCCGCGCTCGTACGACCAGCGCACCCCCAAGAAGATGAAGGCGGCCGCTTTGCGCGGAGCCCTCACTGACCGGGCCCGCAACGGTCGCTTGCACGTCGTTGATTCGCTTATCTCCGGTGACAAGCCCTCGACCAAGGCCGCACTGGCCACGGTTCGCGAGTTGTCCGGCCGCCCACGGGTGCTGGTTGTTATCGAGCGCGAAGACAACGTGACCGCGTTGAGCCTGCGTAACGCCGAGAACATTGCACTGATCACCTACGACCAGCTCAACACGTACGACGTGTTGCTGTCCGACGACCTGATCTTCACCAAGGCCGCGTTTGAGGCATTCGTTGCCGCTCGCTCGGTTGAAGGCAGCCAGACGGTCAAGCTAAGCGCCGCCGCCACTGAGGCCACCGCGACCAAGGCACCTGCCAAGAAGGCGCCGGCCAAGAAGGCTGCTCCTAAGGCTGCCAAGTTGGTTGAAACCGAGGTAGAGCCGAAGGCCGCCGGAACCAAGACCCAGCCGTATGGCCCGGGTTCGAAGGCTCCGTTGGCCAGCGGCAACGCGCCGAAGGGTCACGACATCAAGGGCAACGAAGACTCGATGCTCTTCCACACCCCCGACAGCCAGTGGTACGAACAAACGGTTGCCGAGGTTTGGTTCGACAGCGCCGAGACCGCTGAGGCCGCTGGCTTCAAGCCGGCCGGTGGCGCAGAAGCCCAGGAGGGTAACGAATGAGCAACCATGGAACGTTCGCTCGCGACATCCTGATCTCCCCGGTGGTCAGCGAGAAGAGCTACAGCCTGCTCGACGACAACAAGTACACGTTCATCGTTCACCCGGACGCGAACAAGACTCAGATCAAGATCGCCGTTGAGGAAATCTTCGGAGTCAAGGTCACGAGCGTGAACACGATCAACCGCAAGGGCAAAGCCCGCCGCACCCGCAACGGCCTCGGTAAGCGCAAGGACACCAAGCGCGCCGTCGTCTCGGTGGCTGCTGGGCAGAGCATCGACATCTTCTCGAGCCCGAGCTGAAGGACTGACTGAGAATGGCTATTCGTAAGTACAAGCCCACTACGCCGGGCCGTCGCGGTTCGAGTGTTTCGGACTTCGCTGAAATCACTCGCACGACGCCGGAGAAGTCGCTGGTTGAGCCGCTGCCCAAAAAGGGCGGGCGCAACAACCAGGGTCGAATCACCACGCGTCACCAAGGTGGCGGCCACAAGCGCGCTTACCGCATCATCGACTTCAAGCGTTATGACAAGGACGGCGTGCCGGCCAAGGTCGCTCACATCGAGTACGACCCGAACCGCACCGCACGCATCGCCTTGTTGCACTACGCAGATGGCGAAAAGCGGTACATCATCGCGCCTGAAGGTTTGAAGCAGGGCATGACCGTCGAGTCCGGTACGGGCGCCGACATCAAGCCAGGCAACAACCTGCCGCTTCGCAACATCCCGGTTGGTACCACGATCCACGCGATCGAGTTGCGTCCCGGTGGTGGAGCCAAAATGGGCCGCTCGGCTGGAGCCAAGGTTCAGCTCGTCGCCCGTGAGGGTTCGCGCGCGCAGTTGCGTTTGCCTTCTGGCGAAATGCGCTACGTCGATGTTCGTTGCCGCGCTTCCATCGGTGAAGTTGGTAACGCTGAGCAGTCGAACATCAACTGGGGCAAGGCCGGCCGTAACCGCTGGAAGGGCAAGCGCCCAACCGTCCGCGGTGTCGCCATGAACCCGATCGACCACCCGCACGGTGGCGGCGAGGGTAAGACGTCCGGTGGTCGTCACCCAGTCAGCCCGTGGGGCAAGCCCGAAGGCCGTACGCGTAAGCGCAAGGCCAGTGACCAGATGATCGTCCGCCGACGCAAGTCCGGCAAGCGGTAAGGAAGGACTGAACCATGCCGCGCAGTCTAAAGAAGGGCCCGTTCGTTGATGGCCACCTCGAAAAGAAGGTGGACGCTCAGAACGAGGCCGGAACCCACGCCGTGATCAAGACTTGGTCGCGTCGCTCGATGATCTTGCCGTCCTTTATCGGACACACGATCGCCGTACACGATGGTCGCAAGCACGTGCCAGTATTCGTGACCGACTCGATGGTTGGCCACAAGCTTGGTGAGTTCGCGCCCACCCGCACGTTCAAGGGCCATGAGAAGGACGACCGGAAGGCGAAGCGTCGATGAGTGCTACAGCCCGCGACAACACGAGCGCGCGCCGCGAGCGCCTGCTCGGCGAAGCTCCTGGTTCCTTTGCGGTAGCGCGTTTTGTGCGCGTCACTCCGCAGAAGTCCCGCCGTGTCGCCAACCTGATCCGCGGCGTTCGCGTCGAGGATGCGCTGAACAACCTGAAGTTCCAGCCCCAAGCAGTTGCTGAGAACTTCTACAAGTTGGTTGATTCGGCTGCTACGAACGCCGAGACCACCGAAGGACTCGACCGGTCGACGTTGGTCATCACCCAGGTGATGGTCGACGAGGGCCCGACGATGAAGCGCTGGCGTCCCCGCGCAAAGGGTGCGGCCAACCGCATCCTCAAGCGCTCGAGCCACCTGACGGTGGTCGTCGAACCCGAGAACAACGAGAAGGGTGGCAACTGACATGGGCCAGAAGATCAACCCGCATGGTTTCCGCCTAGGAATCTCCACGGATCACAAGAGCCGTTGGTACGCCGACAAGCTGTACGCCAGCTATGTAGGCGAGGACGTTCAGATTCGTCGCCTGCTCACCAAGGGTATGGATCGCGCCGGCATCAGCCGCGTCGAGATCGAACGCACCCGTGACCGGGTCCGCGTCGACATCCACACCGCTCGTCCGGGTATCGTCATCGGTCGCCGTGGCGCCGAAGCCGATCGCATCCGCACCGACTTGGAGAAGCTGACCGGCAAGCAGGTCCAGCTGAACATCCTCGAAGTCAAGCAGCCGGACATGGACGCCCAGTTGGTCGCCCAGGGTGTTGCCGAGCAGCTTTCGGGCCGTGTTCAGTTCCGCCGCGCAATGCGCAAGGCGATGCAGAGCACGATGCGTTCAGGTGCCAAGGGCATCCGAATCCAGTGCTCGGGTCGTCTCGGCGGCGCCGAAATGAGCCGTTCGGAGTTCTACCGCGAGGGCCGCGTTCCGCTGCACACCTTGCGCGCAGACGTCGACTACGGCTTCTACGAAGCAAAGACCACCTTCGGCCGCATTGGCGTGAAGGTTTGGATCTACAAGGGTGAGGTCGCCGGTACCCGGGCCGAGCGCGAAGCCGAAGCGGCTCGTCGCGCTGCTGCGCCTGGCAGCCGTCGCCCAGCCCGTGGAGAGCGTGGCGGCGCACGTCGTCCGGCTCGCGAAGCTGCTGCTCCGGCAGCAACTGAAGCAGCCGCACCAGTTGCGGCCACTGAAGGAGCTGAAGCCTGATGTTGATGCCCCGTCGTGTCAAGTACCGCAAGCAGCACCACCCCAAGCGGCGTGGCGTTGCGAAGGGCGGCACGGAACTTGCCTTTGGCGAGTTCGGTATCCAAGCCGTCGAAGGTCACTATGTGACCAACCGCCAGATCGAGTCGGCGCGTATCGCGATGACCCGTCACATGAAGCGTGGCGGCAAGGTCTGGATCAACATTTACCCAGACCGCCCATTGACCAAGAAGCCTGCCGAAACCCGCATGGGTTCGGGTAAGGGTTCACCCGAATGGTGGGTTGCGAACGTCAAGCCCGGCAGGGTCATGTTCGAAGTCTCCGGTGTCACCGAAGACGTAGCCCGCGAGGCCATGCGCCGCGCCATTCACAAGCTGCCGATGAAGGCCCGCTTCATCAAGCGTGAGACAGGAGACCTGTGATGAGTAACGCCGCAGAACTCCGCGACCTGACTGCCGACGACCTGTCGGCCAAGCTTGCTGAGGCAAAGGAAGAGCTGTTTAACCTGCGCTTCCAAAACGCCACCGGCCAGCTCGATAACACTGCGCGTCTGCGCGTAGTGCGCAAGGACATCGCGAGGATCTACACGGTCATCCGCGAGCGTGAGCTCGGGATCATCGAGGAGGTCCAGGCATGAGCAAGAAGGACAACACTGTGTCGAATGAGTCCGGGACCGAGCGTTCCGCCCGTAAGATTCGCGAGGGTCTGGTCGTCAGCGACAAGATGGACAAGACCGTCGTGGTCAGCGTTGAAGAGCGCTTCAAGCACCCGCTTTACGGCAAGGTGCTGCGCCGCAACGTCAAGTTGAAGGCGCACGACGAAGCCAACGAAGCTGGTATCGGCGATCGCGTTCAGCTGAGCGAAACGCGTCCACTGTCGGCCACCAAGCGCTGGCGTGTCGTGCAGGTCATCGAGAAGGCGAAGTGAGAGACAGATGATTCAGCAGGAGTCGCGACTCAAGGTCGCCGACAACACCGGTGCGAAGGAAATCCTGTGCATCCGCGTGCTCGGTGGCTCTGGGCGTCGCTACGCCGGAATTGGCGACACGATCGTTGCAACGGTCAAGGACGCTATCCCCGGTGGCAACGTGAAGAAGGGCGAAGTCGTCAAGGCTGTCGTCGTGCGCACCGTCAAGGAGCGTCGTCGTCCAGATGGCTCGTACATCAAGTTTGATGAGAATGCCGCAGTGATCTTGAAGGCCGATGGCGACCCCCGTGGTACGCGTATCTTCGGCCCTGTCGGGCGCGAGTTGCGCGACAAGAAGTTCATGCGCATCATCTCGCTAGCTCCGGAGGTGCTCTGAGATGGCTCGTATTCGTAAGGGCGACCAGGTAAAGGTCGTCGCCGGCAAAGACAAGGGTGTCGAGGGCAAGATCATCTCGATCCTTGACGACCGGGTGATCGTCGAAGGCGTTAACCGCGTCAAGAAGCACACCCGCGCCGGCCAGAATGGCGCCGAAGGCGGCATCATCACCGCCGAGGCACCGATTCACGTCTCGAACGTGATGCTCGTTGTCGACGCCGACGGCGAAAAGACCACCACTCGGGTTGGCTCGGCTGTCATCGACGGCAAGCGTGCCCGCGTCAGCCGCAAGACCGGAAAGGAGATCTGAGGATGGCTACCGAAACTCAGACGCAGCCGCGTCTCAAGGAGAAGTACCGCAACGAGATCGTTTCGGCCCTGCGTGAGCAGTTCGAGTTCGAGAACGTAATGCAGGTTCCTGGCCTGACCAAGATCGTCGTGAACATGGGCGTCGGTGAGGCTGCCCGCGATGGCAAGCTCATCGAAGGCGCGATCAAGGATCTGACTGCTATCACTGGTCAGAAGCCGCAGGTCACCAAGGCTCGCAAGTCGATCGCGCAGTTCAAGTTGCGCGAAGGCATGCCGATCGGCGCGCACGTCACACTGCGCGGCGACCGGATGTGGGAGTTCCTCGATCGTCTCTTGACGCTCGCACTGCCGCGTATCCGCGACTTCCGTGGTCTTAGCCCCAGGCAGTTCGATGGCCGCGGTAACTACACCTTCGGTCTGACCGAGCAGGTTATGTTCCACGAGATCGATCAGGACAAGATCGATCGCAGCCGGGGCATGGACATCACGGTCGTCACGACCGCCACCAATGACGAAGAAGGCCGCGCGCTGCTCAAGCTGCTCGGCTTCCCGTACAAGGAGAACTGACATGGCGAAGACTGGTCTTAAGGTCAAGCAGTCCCGTACCCCTAAGTTCGGCGTTCGCGGCTACACCCGTTGCCAGCGCTGCGGCCGACCGCGTTCGGTCTACCGCAAGTTCGGCCTGTGCCGTATCTGCTTGCGCGAGATGGCTCACCGCGGCGAACTGCCCGGCGTCACCAAGAGTTCTTGGTAAGTTTTTCAACCCACAAACGTTGAAGGTCCCCTCCCACGGCCCAGCCGGACGAGACGGAAACCATGACGAGAAACGGAAACATCCTGTTATGACGATGACTGATCCGATCGCAGACATGCTGACGCGTGTCCGCAACGGCAACCAGGCGTATCACGATTCGGTGAGCATGCCGTACTCGAAGCTGAAGGAAGGCGTCGCCGCCATCTTGAAGCAAGAGGGCTACATCACCGAATACGTGGTTGCCGATGCACCAGAGGGACAGGTTGGCAAGACGCTGACCATCACCCTCAAGTACGGCCCGCACCGTGAGCGCTCGATTGCCGGCATTCGCCGCATCAGCAAGCCGGGTTTGCGGGTCTACGCCAAGTCGACCAACTTGCCGAAGGTTCTCGGCGGACTAGGTGTGGCGATCATTTCGACCAGCCAGGGTCTGCAGACGGACCGTCAGGCCAACTCAAACGGAGTGGGTGGGGAAGTCCTCGCCTACGTCTGGTGACGAAGGGAGTCTGAACAGATGTCACGCATCGGAAAGATCCCTGTCGCCGTGCCGGCGGGTGTCGAAGTGACCATTGACGGCCAGACCGTCACGGTCAAGGGCCCCAAGGGTCAGTTGAGCCACACCGTTGCCGATCCGATCACCGTCCAAAAGGACGAAGACGGTTCGCTTTCGGTGTCGCGGCCAAACGACGAGCGTCGCAGCAAGGCCATGCACGGCCTAAGCCGCACACTGGTCAACAACATGGTCATCGGTGTCACCGAAGGCTATGAAAAGAAGCTCGAGATTGTCGGTGTCGGTTACCGCGTGCTCCCCAAGGGCCCGACGGAAATCGAACTGAACCTCGGCTTCAGCCACTCGGTTCCGTTCACGGCTCCCGAAGGCATCACATTCACTGTTGAGGGTCCCACCAAGCTGACCGTGTCGGGTATCGACAAGCAAGCCGTCGGTGAGGTAGCCGCCAACATCCGCAAGATCCGCAAGCCTGAGCCGTACAAGGGCAAGGGTGTTCGCTACGCGGGCGAGCGCATTCTGCGCAAGGCCGGAAAGGCTGGTAAGTAAGCCATGGCAATTTCCATCAAGCGCGCCAAGCACACTGCCGACCGGGCCGCCTCGCGCCAGCGTCGTCAGATCCGCGGCCGTAAGAAGATCCAGGGTTCGCCCGAGCGTCCACGCTTGGTCATCACCCGCTCGAGCAAGCACATCGTCGCTCAGGTCGTCAACGACCTCGAGGGTCACACGCTTGCGTCGGCCTCCACCATGGAAGCCGATCTGCGCGGGTTCGACGGCGACAAAACCGCTAAGGCCAAGAAGGTCGGCGAACTAGTTGCCGGCCGGGCCAAGGCTGCCGGTGTTGAGACCGTAGTTTTCGACCGCGCAGGCAACAAGTACGCCGGTCGCGTTGCGGCACTGGCCGACGCCGCCCGCGAGGGTGGACTGGAGTTCTGATGACCATCATGACAACCGAGAAGAGTTCCGTATGAGCACCCGTCGAGCAGGCGGCGAACGTCGCGGAGGACGCGGCGACCGTAACGCCGAAAAGTCCAACTACATCGAAAAGGTCGTCACGATCAATCGTGTCGCCAAGGTCGTCAAGGGCGGCCGTCGCTTTAGCTTCACTGCCTTGGTAATCGTCGGAGACGGCGAAGGCCAGGTCGGCATCGGCTACGGCAAGGCCAAGGAAGTTCCCACCGCGATCGCTAAGGGCGTTGAGGAAGCCAAGAAGAGCTTCTTCCGCGTCCCGCGTATCCAGGGCACCATCCCGCACCCGGTTCAGGGCGAGAAGGCTGCTGGCGTGGTCTTCCTTCGTCCCGCATCGCCAGGTACCGGCGTTATCGCCGGTGGCCCGGTGCGCGCCGTCTTGGAAGCCGCTGGCATCCACGACGTTCTGTCTAAGTCGCTCGGCTCGAGCAACGCGATCAACATCGTCCATGCGACGGTGGCAGCGTTGCGCTTGCTTGAGTCGCCGCAGGACGTTGCTGATCGTCGCGGCCTTCCGGTCGAGGCTGTGGCACCTGCCGCTTTGTTGAAGGCTGGCACGGCTGCCGCAGAGTCGGCACCCGCGGAGGTGTCGGTCTGATGGCAAAACTCGAAGTCACCCAGGTCAAGTCGGCGATCGGCCGGGGCCAGAGCCAGCGCAACACGCTGCGTTCGCTTGGTCTCAAGCGGATCGGCGACACCAAGATTGTTGAGGATCGTCCCGAGATCCGTGGCATGGTCAACACCATCCCGCACCTCGTGACCTTCAAGGAGGTTGAGTGACATGACGCTCAAGTTGCATCACTTGCGTCCTGCCCCAGGAGCCAAGACTGCCAAGACCCGCGTTGGTCGTGGTGAGGGTTCCAAGGGTAAGACTGCCGGTCGTGGCACCAAGGGCACGAAGGCCCGTTACCAGGTTCCAGCCGGTTTCGAAGGTGGCCAGGTCCCGTTGCACATGCGCCTGCCGAAGCTCAAGGGCTTCACCAACCCGTTCCGGGTTGAATACCAGGTCGTCAACG
>JAKPAQ010000331.1 GCA_029779385.1 Actinomycetes bacterium
AGCGTTCGACTCGGTCTTTCGATCGACGTCGAAGAACTCCGGGCCCGTCAGCCTGACTCGATCGTCGAGATCGAACAGCAGATCATCGATCAAGAGGGTGAGTCGGTTTTGGCCGGCTTGGAGCAGCAGTACGACGCGTTTAGCCGAGGCGCTGCCGATTCGCTGTTGGCCGATGACGACAGTCTGCCCACCGGCGACGAACTCGCCGATCAGTTGGAGCAGTTCTTGGCTCGTCAACGCAAGGACGAATCAAACTAGGCGTCGCCGGTGCTGGGCGTGCTGTGTTCGCTAGAATCAGCAGGTGCCTGCATCCATAACTGAAGTCGTAGACCTGCTCCAAGTAGAGCAACTCGAGGTCAACCTTTTTCGTGGCGGTCAGCCCGAAAATTCGAACCTGAAGCGAGTTTTTGGCGGCCAAGTCGCCGGCCAGGCGGTCATGGCCGCGCAGCGCACCATCAAAGACGACAAGATCTTGCACTCGCTGCACGTCTACTTCGTCCTTGGCGGCGACCCGAGCATTCCGATCATCTACGACGTCGAAAATGTCCGCGACGGTCGCTCATTTGCCACCCGCCGCGTTGCCGCGCGCCAGCATGGTGAGGTCATCTTCTACATGACCGCGTCGTTCCAGCGTCCCGAAGAAGGTTGGGAGCACCAAGACCAGATCCCGCAGACGCCCGGGCCTGAAGAGGCCACGCCGATGGTCGACCTGGTCAAGTACATCAGCCCTGACGGGGTCGAGCAGTGGAAGAAGGAGTGGGGTGGGTTCGATATCCGCTATGTCGGCGATCCGCGTCCCGAGGACGACCCCAGTCGCCAGTTCACGCCGGTCGTGCAACGGATGTGGTTCCGCGCCGATGAGCGACTGCCCGACGATGACTTGCTCCACCGTGCAGCTTTCACTTACTACAGCGACTTCAGTCTCTTGGGCGCCTCGTTGGTCCCTCACGGACTACTTATCAGTTCGCCGAAGGTCCAGCCTGCGTCGCTAGACCACGTGATCTGGTTCCACCGGCCGTTTCGGGCTGACGAGTGGCTGCTTTATGACCAGTCGTCGCCGTCGGCCTCCGGGGCGCGTGGCCTCAGTACCGCTCACGTTTTTACCGAGAACGGAACCTTGGTCGCGACCGTGGCTCAGGAAGGGCTAATTCGCCCGACCCGCGCCCCGAAGGACCGCTGAACGTCAGACGGGCGAAACTCGCCCTACCACGTGCGGCGCTGACGAGCGGGCGTCTTGAACACCGAAGGTGGTCTTCTTGCCCTTGGTGGTGCTGCCGAAGACGACCGTGCCGGGAAGCAGAATCGGCTTCTTGAACTCGACGTCGACCGTGAACGACTCGGGCAACTTGTCCGAGATCGCAGCCAAGCAGTGCGCCTTCGTCCACATGCCGTGGGCGATCTGGCGCGGGAAACCGAACGCCTTTGCCGTCAACGGGTACAGGTGAATCGGGTTCCGGTCGCCAGAGATCGCGCCATAGCGCCGGCCCAAGTCGTCACCAAGGTTCCAGTGCACGTCGCCTGCTGGCGGCTCGACGCCGGCAAGTGGCGCCGGAGTCGGTTCGTCGCCGCCGTTGCGACTGCGGAACAGCACCGTCATGGACTCGTCCCAGACCAACTCGCCACCGATGTGCGCCTCGGAAACGAGGTTGATGAGTCGGCCCTTTGGATGCGGCTCGTTCGACTCGGTGCGAAGGGAAAGTTCGTAGATCTCTTCGCGACCAATCGGCCGGTACTGGGTGATGCGGTTGCGCAAGTGAACCGCACCCAATGGCGGAAACGGGAACGACGTGTCCGTCATCATCGTTAGGTGCAGCGTGTGCGCCGCGATGTGCGGGTACGTGGCCGGCAAGGTGTCGGCCCGAGCGAAACCACAAACCTCGTTGTAGCGATCGAGGTGGGCCAGATCGGTAGCAACCCGCGTGCGCTTGAGCACGGTAGTCGGCAGGCCGCCGGTCTCGTGCTTGATGCCCGGCAGGCCGCCGACGATCGGAATCGCCGGCAGCGCAGCCTTGAGCATCAGTGGCAAGCCCGCTGGCGCGGACTCAAAGATGCGAGTGTCGGTCATCTCAGGCGCCCAAGAAGCCCTGGCCACAAACGCGGACAACGTTGCCCGAGATCGCAGCCGAACCCGGGTGGCTGTACCAAGCGATCGCCTCGGCGACGTCGACCGGCTGACCGCCTTGGGAAAGCGAGCTCAACCGACGACCGGCTTCGCGGATACCCAGCGGCATCGTCTTGACCATGTCGGTCTCGATGAAACCGGGGGCGATGGCGTTGACGGTGATGCCCTTGGCGGCCACCTGCGGGGCGAGCGCCTGCACGAAGCCGATGACGCCGGCCTTGGCCGTGCCGTAGTTGGTCTGGCCGTTGTTACCGGCGATACCAGCGATCGACGAGATGCCGATAATGCGGCCGCCCTCGCGGATCAGGCCCTTGTTTAGGAGGTGTTCAGTGATCCGCTGCGGGGCGCCAACACTGATGTCGACGACCAAGGACCAGTTTTCGGACTTCATGTTCTTCAACCGCTTGTCGCGGGTGATGCCAGCGTTGTGGACGATGATGTCCACGCCGTCACCCAGTCCGGCAGCGATCGTCTCAGCAGCGTCGTCGGCAGTGATGTCGGCAACGATGGACGAGCCACCGAGTTCGGCCATCAACTTGTCCAGATCGCCCTGAAGTGGCGGAACATCCAAACCGATGATGGTGGCGCCGTCGCGGTGCAGGGTCTTGGCCATCGCCGCACCCAAGCCGCGCGAAGCGCCGGTGACCAACGCGACTTTG
The DNA here is from genome assembly GCA_029779385.1 of Actinomycetes bacterium. Next base: position 2,782 of record JAKPAQ010000331.1, read on the forward strand.
CCGGCGAGCGGCTTGGCCGGATCGGCTGCAGCAGTGGCGGCGACTAGGTCGGTGGTGCCGAGGCGAACGACCTGGCCGTCAACGAAGGCCGATTTGGCCGAAAGTAGGAAGTCAAGGCTCGAGGCGATCGCGTCCTTGGACTCGGGCGTGACATAGACGAGGTTGGCCGTCGCGCCGCTGGCGCCGACTTCCTTGCCGAGCGAACGGACGAAGCCTTCGAGGCCGCGCTGGGCGATGGCCGCACCAATGGTTTCGGTGCGTTCGGGCACGAGGCCGATGACGATGATCTTGGCGCTGCGGGCGAGGCTGCGCAGAACAGGGGTGAAGAACTCCTGGATGGCAACCGTGCCGGCGGCACTGTCGATGCCCGAGGCGTCAAACACCAAGCCCTTGTAGCGGCGGCCATCGGCGCGCACTGTGGTCGAGTCAATTCCAGAAGCCTTCAAATGACCCGCGAGCGAATCGGACACGAGCCCCGAACCGCCAACGAGTACGGGGCCGTCTACGAGGTCGCCGCCACGGTAGCGATCGAGTTCCGGCGGGTTTGGCAAACCCAAGTTCTTGGCCAGAAACTGACCGACCGGGTTCTGAATCATCGACTTATAACGGTCGCTCATCGCGGGATGTGTCCTATCTCTCGGGAAGTCTCGGATACCATCGGTATCTGAAAGCGTTAGGCTGACTCTAGCCTGCTCGACAGCGCCACGGCAAAGAAAGCGACGAACGTCGCATATGAAAGGTTTCACATGGCTGAGAAGACCACTAAGAACGCAACCAAGTCCAAGACCGAATCGGTTCGCCGCGTCGGCGTCATCGGTGGCAACCGTATCCCATTCGCTCGCTCGAACACGGTCTACTCCCAAGCGTCCAACCAGGAGATGCTGGCCGCCGCGCTTGAAGGACTTGTAGAGCGTTTTGACCTCGAAGGTGTGAAGGTCGGCGAAGTAGTCGCCGGCGCCGTCCTCAAGCACAGCCGCGACTTCAACCTGACCCGCGAAGTTGTGCTCGGTTCGAAGCTTTCACCCGAATCGCCGGCCACTGATCTGCAGCAGGCATGTGGCACCGGCCTGCAGGCCGCGTTCCAGGTGGCCAACAAGATCGCGCTCGGCAAGATCGAGAGCGGCATCGCCGGGGGCACCGACACCACCTCCGATGCTCCGCTGGCGGTAAACGACAAGCTCCGCAAGATCTTGATCGAGGTCAACCAGGCCAACGCCAAGGGTGACAAGAAGAAGGTCATCAAGTTGCTCGGCAAGATTCGTCCGGGCTACCTCGCACCAGATCAGCCGCGCAACGTTGAGCCGCGCACCGGCCTTTCCATGGGCGACCACCAGGCGATCACCACGAACGAGTGGGGCATCACTCGTGAAGCCCAGGACGAACTGGCTGCGCGCTCGCACCAGAACCTCGCCAAGGCTTGGGATGAGGGCTGGCAGGACGATTTGGTTTCGCCGTTCGCTGGCGTGGAGAAGGACACCCACCTTCGTCCCGATTCGACCGTCGAGAAGCTGGCCAAGTTGCGTCCCGTCTTCGGTAAGAACCTCGGCGACGCGGCCACGATGACTGCCGGCAACTCGACGCCGCTGTCTGACGGCGCTTCGGTCGCGCTCTTGGCCTCCGAAGAAGAAGCAAAGCGTCGCGGCTGGGATATCAAGGCTTTCCTCGTTGACTACGAAACTGCCGCAGTCGACTACGTCAACGGTGGCGAAGGCCTGCTGATGGCTCCGGCCTACGCCGTGCCGCGCATGCTCGCCCGTCAGGGTTTGTCGTTGCAGGACTTCGACTTCTACGAGATCCACGAAGCCTTCGCCGGTCAGGTGTTGACCACGCTGGCGGCGTGGGAAGACGCCGACTTCTGCAAGAACAAGCTCGGCTTGGACGCGCCGCTTGGTTCCATCGATCGCAGCAGGCTGAACGTCAAGGGTTCTTCGCTCGCGGCTGCGCACCCGTTCGCCGCAACCGGCGGTCGGATCATCGCGAACCTGGCGAAGTTGCTCGAAGAGAAGGGCTCAGGCCGTGGCTTGATCTCCATCTGTGCAGCCGGTGGCCAAGGCGTCGTGGCGATCCTCGAGCGCGACTGAGGCTAGCTACTAGCTAACTAAGAACGCGGGTTCGGTGACTAAGTCACCGAACCCGCGTTCTTAGTTGACGCTGTCTTTGATCAAGCTTTGTCGTTCGACATCAGCATGCCGAGGATTGCTCGCTTGGCGACGTTTACGACGTCGGGCATCGGCAAGTGATCCATCGTCGGCAACCCAGAGTTGAGCTCGCGAATAGACAGTTGGAAGGTCACGAGGTTCAGTACGCCCAAGCCTTGGGTGTACATGATGTTGGTGACCAGTTCAGGGTCTTCAACATCGAAGGTGCCGTCTTCGTTTCCTTCGATGATCGCCGCAGTTACCTGGGCGAAGCAGCGGTTGATCACCTCGCCCAACTCGGTGAGGCGTTCAACGCTGATCTGTTCGAGCAGTTCGCTGCCGTGTTGGCGCAACAGTGATTGGGCGCAGTCCACGAAGGCTGGGTACTTCGCGCCGTAAATGAAGAACTCATCGGTGATCGCCAATAAGCGTTCGGTTGGTGGCTTACCGGACTTACCGACTTCGTTTAGTCGAACCTCGAGTTCGATCAGGTACTCAACCAGCGTCATCGCGAAGAGCTCTTCCTTCGTGGTGAAGTGCCGGTAGATGATGGCTCGGTTGATCCCTACTGCCCGCGCAATGTCGTCGATTTGGGCTTCTCGAATCCGACGTTCGTCAAAGAGCTTGCGAGTTGCTTCGAGAATTTCGCGGGTCCGTTGTGCCCGGCGCTCGACGGTGGCCATAAGTGAAAGCCTACCGTTATCGATCGTTGACGGCTCGGCTGTACTTCTTACCGCGAGTCGCCTTTGCGGCTAGGGTGCCTTCATGGCGAAACTGGACGTTCGAAATAGGCTTTGTTTAGTCACCGGTGCGACCGGCGGCATTGGGGCGGCCACCGCCCGTGAACTCGCCAATCGTGGGGCTCGGGTGATCCTGACCGACCTTGACCAGACGTCGCTGAACGAGTTAGCGGCTGAGCTCAAAAGTCGCGGCGTCGACGTTCCGGTTGCGCTCGCAGTTGACCTGACTGATGCAGGCAAAGTCAAAGAGTTCGCCGCGCAAGTACAAGACAAAGTCGGTTCGATCGACCTGATCTTCAACATCGAAGGTGCCGTCTTCGTTTCCTTCGATGATCGCCGCAGTTACCTGGGCGAAGCAGCGGTTGATCACCTCGCCCAACTCGGTGAGGCGTTCAACGCTGATCTGTTCGAGCAGTTCGCTGCCGTGTTGGCGCAACAGTGATTGGGCGCAGTC
>JAKPAQ010000354.1 GCA_029779385.1 Actinomycetes bacterium
GACTGCCTCGCTCTTGGCTGTTTCGGCGGCCTTGACCTCGTTGCTGAGTTCTTTCGTGCGGGCCAGTAGCGCCGACTTTTCGTCGCCGACAGCTTTCGGGATCTTCTTGCCGAGATCCTTCTGCTCGCTTCGCGCAGCTTCGAACGCGGCGATGGCCGCCCTTCGAGCCTCATCAGCGGCAATAAGGTCGTCGATTAGCCCAACCGGCTCGCCACGTCGTTCTTGGGCGGCACGCAATGTATCGGGGGATTCACGCAGGAGTCGAGGATCGATCACGTTGCCAGCCTATCGAGCCTCACCCTGCCTACTCGCGTTGGCGCGGCTACAGTATGGCGAGCGCCACAGTTAATCAAAGGAGGGCGCAGTGACTATTGACCTGCGTCGAGCCGACGGCGACCGCCCCTTCATTCTCGACCTGATCTACGGACTCCAACTTCTGGTGTTCGTGGCATTGGCGACCATGGTCGCCTTCAGTTGGCAACCGCTGTTGGATTTGGACCAAGCAATCGCCGAGCAGGCCTACGAGTTCAGTTCTGCTCGGCCACTGCTCGTTGAGGCGCTCGAAGTTATCGCGATCGTCTTCAGCAATTGGGGCGTAATCGCGATGCTGCTCGCCTTGTCGGCCTACCTGTGGTGGCGAAGCGAACGCCTTGTGGTCGCGTGGATCGTCCTGAGCACCACACTGGTTTTGTCCCTAAACCCGTTGCTGAAGTGGCTGTTCAAGCGCCCGCGCCCCGAATGGGAGGTGCCGCTGCACGAGATCGGCGGCTGGTCCTTCCCCAGTGGCCATGCCGCCGGCGCCGGCGTGCTTTTCACCATCTTGGCCATGTTGACAATTGTGGTCACTGGCCGCGGCCTAAAACGACGACTGCTGCTCACGCTTTGGATTGCGCTGGCGGTCGTGGTTTGCGCCGATCGCGTACTGCTGGGCGTCCACTACTTCAGCGACGTCGTGGCAGGACTCGCCTTTGGTGGGTTCGTCACCACCGGGCTCTGGAAACTCCTCGTCCATGGAACCGGCAGATTCCCGGCCGAACTCGCAATGCTTACCGGCTCGGGCCGAAAGCGCGCTGCGGTGATCTTGAACCCGGTGAAGGTCGGTGACATCGAGGAGTTCAAGCAAAAGGTCCGCCAAGTCGGCGCCTCGCACGGTTGGGCCGAACCAGCTTGGTTCGAAACCACAATCGAAGATCCCGGTTACGGACAGACTCGGGCCGCACTCGACGCCGGAGTCGACCTGATTGTGGCCGCAGGCGGCGACGGCACTGTCCGCGCGGTTTGTGAAGTCGCGACCCAAAGCGGGGTCGCGATCGGCGTCCTGCCAGACGGAACAGGAAATTTGCTCGCCCGAAACCTCGACATCCCGGTGAACACCCGCGACGCCTTAGACGTGGTGTTCAGTGGGCAGGATCGCGCAATCGACTTAGCGACTTTCACTAGCGACAGCGGCACCGAAACTTCATTCATGGTGATGGCCGGGCTTGGCATGGACGCGATGATCATGGCCGGCGTGAACGAGGATCTGAAGAAGCGAGTCGGCTACTTGGCGTACTTCGTGTCGGGAATGAAGGCGGTCACCTATCCGCGGACCAAGGTAGAGATCACCATCGATGATGGTGAACCTCACCGCTTCAAAGCTCGTACCGTAGTGGTTGGAAACGTCGGTTTCCTCCAAGGTGGGATCCCGCTATTGCCCGAGGCTCAGGTCGACGACGGGGTGCTCGACGTTGTCGTAGTGGCACCCAAACGGTTCATCGGTTGGTTGTCTATCGTGGCGCGGGTGGTCCTTCGGCGAGCCTCAAACGACGAGCGCCTAACCCGGTTGAGCGGCCACAAAGTTCATGTTGTGGCCGAAAAGGCCGTCCCCATGCAACTCGATGGCGACCCCGTTGGTGAGGGACGCGAGATCACGGCCGAAGTCCGGCCCGGTGTCGCGCTGGTGCGGGTTCCGGCAACTCTGCCGCCGGTTGCCTAAGCCGTCAAGCGCCCAGACTCAGGCGCCTGGCACGATCGCCGAAATCGTAGTCCCGTCGGCGCGATGGCGGCCACGAACGGGCGGTGGGCTGCCCTCAATTATCGGCCCTTGATCTGCCAGCGGCACCACAACCGGAGCGCCCGCCGAAACGGTTACTGATTCGCCTCGAACTACAAATGTCGGATCAACGAGCTCTCCCCTGAAGTCGGGCTGCTGATCCTCCACGAGGAATTCGATCTGATCGGGCAGGACCGTCACTCGAACTCGGGTGCCATGCAGGGTGAGTCGGTAGCTGAGACCCTCCCACTCGGCCGGCAATCGCGGGTCGAAGGTGAACTGCCCTTGATGGTCGCGAAAGCCCCCGAAGCCACACGCCAGCATGCTCCAGACTCCGCCGGCCGAAGCCACGTGGACACCATCTGCGGCGTTTTTGTGCCGGTCAGCCAAGTCCACGTAGAGGGCGCCGTGGAAGTAGCGCAGCGCCAGATCTTGGTAGCCGACTTCGGCGGCAATAATCGATTGAACGACAGCGGAGAGCGTTGAGTCCCCGGTGGTGATTGGGTCGTAATACTCGAAGTTGGCCCGCTTCTGCTCATCGGTGAAGTGGTTTCCCTGCAGGTAAAGCGCGAGCACCACATCGGCCTGCTTCAGCACTTGAAAGCGGTAGATCACCAGCGGGTGATAGTTCAACAGCAGCGGTCTCTTCGCCAGCGGCGTGTTGTCTAGGTCCCAAACCTCACGCTCTAAGAAGTGCTGATCCTGCGGATGAACACCGAGATGTTCATCGAACGGGATCGCCATGTCTTTGGCGGCGCGCTCCCAATCCGCTACCTCGGTCGGATCCAAGTTGAGCCGCTTGAGCAGTTGCTCATAGACCAAACCATCACGCTTTTGCACCTGCCGAACGCCGTAGGCCGCTGCTCGCAGGTTGAACCGCGCCATCACGTTTGTGAACAGATTGTCGTTCACCACGGTGGTGTACTCGTCCGGCCCAGTCACGCCGTGGATGTGAAATGTGCCCACGGCCTCGTCGCGCCAAAAACCCAAGTCAACCCACATTCGGGCGGTCTCAATCAGGATGTCTATTCCTTCACGAGCGAGGAAGTCTTCGTCGCCGGTGGCGAGGAAGTACTGCGTCAGCGCGTATGAGATGT
>JAKPAQ010000372.1 GCA_029779385.1 Actinomycetes bacterium
TTCCGTCGGCGACTACGCCAGTGAGAGCGAGGTGATCCGGGAAGGTCTGCGGGCGTTGTTCGCCCGCGATCGAGCGGTTGAAGCCTGGCTTCAGACAGAGGTGGCCGCGGCCTATGACGCCGCAGTCGCAGATCCCACGCGCACAGTTTCTGCACAAGCGGTACGGGATCGCCTGGCCGCGGAGCAGGCGGGAAGCGGGTGACGTTCAGTGTCGTCTTCACTCCAGAGGCCGAGGAACAACTGGTCGATCTCTATCGCTATATCGCAGCGGCCGGATCTCCGGAATCCGCAGCGCGGTATACCGATTCGATCATGGCGTTCTGCGAGGAGTTGGCGACGTTCCCGTATCGAGGCAAAGCGCGCGACGACATCGGGTCAGGGCTTCGGGTAATCGGCTACAAGCGACGATTGGTCGTTGCGTTCGCCGTTATCAGCGAGTGCGTGTTGATCGTTGGCGTCTTCTATGGCGGCCGAGATTACGAGGCGGTTCTGACTGAGCCCGAGGTTGCTCCGGAGTAGTCGCTACGGCGACGGCCGCCGATCTCGGCGTTTTCCGGTAGTAATCGCCCGAAAAACCAACGGATACGGGGTAGTCCCCGGTTTATCGATCTGTCCGGGGTTGGATCGGAAACGATCGTTCGCGAGACCCTCCGCGCTGATCAACATTTTCGCAGGTCGGTCATGTAAAGGTTGCTGTGTCCGGCGGCAACGTCACCCTGTCGGGGGTTCGCGATACATTCCAGTGCGTGAGGATTGGCTACGGCACGAAGTCTGGATCGCCGAAAAACTCGACCACGTCGACCACACCGCGGCCTGACTACATCCCCCGACGCATACGAGCTGCTGGCGCGGCCTCAAGGGATTCAGTGCGGTTGTCGTGGTGAGACGCGCTCCCACCAGTTGATAGCTTCACCATCGGTGGTCCTCTGATCGAGGATGGCAGCGATCATCTCAAGATGTGTTCCACCGCCGGACCAGCAGAATTTCCACAGCTCACGAGCTGCCCGATGGTAGTGGTGGATCGTTTCGTCGACGGTGTAGGCGTCGACCTCGCCGGTGCGGTAGCGGTCGATCGCCATCGCAACATGTTCGATGAGTTCACCCAGCTGCGCTTCGTGATAGTCGGAAACCGCTTTCCTGGCAGCTTGGCGCTCAGCCTTGGTTCCCACAACGAGACGGTACCCACCGTCCGCGGCGTCTCCTGCCACGTCCACCCGGCCGGTATGGTTCTGCGGAATGTTGGTCAGCGACCTGAACCATTTCCTGGACTTGTCTGACGGCGCCCCTGCTCCCGCGTGGCGGTTAGCGCAGCACTTCGGCAACATCGTGCGGGCAGCCACCGCCGGCGATGAGCGCGTCGGTGATTGGTGGACCAGCGCGCTGCCGTGTCGGCGGCGACCGGGCCGCCGACCCTGTCCAGGGCGGATCACCATCGTGCGGCAACAACCGCCAGCACCGATTCAGTGGCGGTGCAACGTGTGCGCCGACGAGGGAGTCATCAGCAACTGGGAAGGCTCGCCCTATGACCTGCGACGAAGACGCCTCACCGCGGTGGGGACGGTTAACGAAATCAACATCACCGATGAGGTGGCCACCGCGCTGCGCGAGCTAATGTTGCTCGACCCCGACTGTGAACGGCTGGTGTTCAGCATGCACGCCCACCACGGCGGCGCCGTCCTGCACGCCAGCGAAGGCGACCTTGAAGAACTGATCGGCGGCGTGGCCGCCGAAGCCAACCACGAAACCAATCGACGCCGCCAGCGTCGCCTCGATTCCGCGTTCGACGCACTCAACGCCGCAGCCCAAACCCTCACCGGCAGGTGACGCTGTGGCCTTGCTAGACCTTGATGTCGCGCGAGTGCAGCGGTGGTGTGCAGCACGGGTGCCCGAGCATGCACGCCATCAAGTACGCGTCGAATGCGCCATAGCCCCAAGACATCTCACGCTCATTGAGCGCCGAGCACCCTGGCGTGAGGACTTCGGTCCAGAATGGAGCAGCGTCCCGATCGCACGTCTGCGTTACACCGCGGCCACCAAGTCGTGGACGTTGTACTGGCGCGACCGCAACCTACGCTTCCACCTCTATGACTTGGTTACGCCCTCGCCACATGTCGAGGACCTGCTCGCCGAGATCGACCGCGACTCCACTGGGATCTTCTGGGGCTAACCCAACCCGGCATCCGCCCGTTACTGCGGTGCAGCAGGGGGCGGGGAAGCCAAGTAGCGGTATGCCGTTGCCCGACTAATCCCGAAGGCAGAGGCCAATTCTCGGACAGGCTCACCGGTAGCAGCCAGGCGATGCAACAGCTGTTGACGATCGGCACTGAGCTTGTGCGGCTTGGTGGCTGGCAGGCTTCGCGACCGCCGGGATTCCCGCGATGCGGCACGCCGTTCCCGGCCGAGTTCAAGTTCCAGTTCAGCCAACGTCGCCATAATCGCAGCCACGGCCCGGCCGGTAGGGGTGGCGGTGTCGATGCCTTCGCGTAAGGCGCGCAACAAGATTCGCCGCTCACCGAGTTCGGCGATGGTACGGGTGACTTCAGCGACCGACCGGCCGAGTCGGTCGATCGCGGTGACTACCACGGTGTCACCAGGGCGGGCGTAATCGAGTAGCGCAGCCAAACCAGGACGTTCCACCTTGGCTGACCCGGAGAGTTTGTCGGTGTAGATCCGCTCGGCGTCGACCCCGGCGGCAGTGAGCGCGGCCAGTTGCGCGTCGAGGTCTTGGCCGGTGGTACTGACCCGTGCATAACCCAGGATCGTCGCCATACCGGCGACTGTCTCATTGCCCATCGACATCAAGGATCTGAGACACGCCGTGTGAGACAAGAAACGAGACACCGCGACCTGGGCCGATAGACCGGGGGAGTAGGCCCTGTTGGGGTGTCTCGTTTCTCTAGAAACGAGACGAATAGATAGATTGCCGCCCGCTACAACTCACAGTCGCCAGGCGCCGAAGATCACGGCCTGGCGTCTGCGTTGATCTGTCTACTTTGGTGAGGAATCGCGGGCCGCGACTGACTGGCCTCCGGGGCGCACGCGTCGATGCGCCGTCAGGAAGTCATCGACGATGCGTTCGCAGTGGTGCCGGCTCATGGTGTGGAGTCCGGTCATGCGTGCGAACGCGAGCGGTCCGACGAGTTGGCACATAGCGAGTTCGACGTCGAAGTCGTCCAGCTCGTCGCGCGCTTGGGGGCTCTGAAGGACAGCGTCGAACGGCTGTCGGTATTGGTCGACCACCCTTGTTCGTAGCGATTGTGTATGCCCCGCGTCGTCACTATTGCTCGATGTGGGCCCCAGGGAGACCCAGGCCAGGGTGGTGAGGTGAAGGGGCGCCTCGGCGAACAAGGTTGCCTGACGTGTGAGTAGTTCGATCAGCTGCTCTCGCAGGGGTACTGAGCTCGGAAGCGGTGGGGTGACCTGGGGCAGGAGTCGCTCGAAGGTGGCGGCGAGAAGGTGGGAGGAACTGGTGAAATGGCGGTAGAGGGTAGTTCGTGCGACCTTCGAGGCCTTGGTGACCGCTTCGATCGTGACCGCTTCGACTCCGCCGGTACTGAGCAGATGAGCGGCAGCATCCAGCAGTCGGGTCCGTGACCGCGCCCGACGCGGATCGGCGTCGTCGCCGTCGGGCAACATATCTTCGCTCAACGCCGTTTCCGTCGCCGGGATTGTCTGGTCATTCCGACTCGCATCACGTTATGGTACCAACGGTAGCGTAGCGATACTGTGCATCCCCTAGTCGTGGCTGAACGTGACAGGTGCCACCGTTCTGACAGCCCTACGCACGCGAAGGCTGCGAAATTGCCGATGTCGACAACCGAATCAATCAGGCACGATTGCCTCGCCGGGACACTCAGCCGACGCGAGATCATCCTTGACTGCACCGCGACGATCGCCATGAGCGGTGAGTATGACGCCGTGCAGATGCGCGCCATTGCTGATCGTGCGGGCATGGCAGTCGGCACCCTTTATCGCTACATTCCGTCGAAGCCGCACGTGCTGATCGCCGTCCTTGCGCGTGAGTTCGAACGTCTCTCGGCGCTGAACGAGATTGGTCCGTCACAGCGGGATCGCCGCGCCTGCGGGTGCAGCAGTTGAACACCCGCCTATGCCAGGAGTGGCGCGCTCGGCCTGCGCTGACCGAGGCCGTGACCCGCGCATTCGTCTTCACCGATGGCAGCGCGAGCGTCGAGGTGGACCGCGCGGCGGGGGGTCATCGAGCACCTGATTGAGCTGGCGATCGCCCGGCGAGGAGCTCGAACCCGACACAACACCGAGTCGCCGCCCTGTCAGCGATATCTGGCTGGCCAGCCTAATCGCGTGGGTCCGGCATGGCGCTTCCGC
>JAKPAQ010000376.1 GCA_029779385.1 Actinomycetes bacterium
CGCCGAGTCGATCCTCGATGAGCCTGCCGCAGAGCCGGTTGCTGAAGCGGCCGCCCCGCACGCCGAGCCGCACCCGGAGTCTGGCGACAGCACCGAACCTGATGCGGAAGCGGTCGTCTACGACGAGTCGACGCCGGAGATTCCGGCCGAGAAGCATGTCGAGCAGACGCCCGAGCAAGAGGAACTGTTCTCGCTCGAACAAGACGACAAGTGAGCAAACCTGAAGGCGGCGCCCAGTTGGGCGCCGCCTTCAGGCATTTACTAGCAGTCTTGAGTCCGCGCAGAGCCTCTCGGGACTAGGTCAGGGTTTTTCTCAGGGTCGAGCGCCGCGCTGCTGCACGCAGCGGCTGGCCGAACCGATGCCGGCGGCCAACGCCGTTTTGGGGTCGGGGCGTTCAGTCCAGGCCGCCAAAAAGCCAGCGGTAAAAGCGTCGCCAGCGCCGGTGGTATCAACTACTTGCACTCGCGCGGCGGCGACTTGTTCGCGCACCGTCTTGCTGACATAGGCCGCGCCCATCGACCCGAGGGTGACCACGACGTGCGGATAAAGCTCGGCAAGGGCCTCGAAGTCGACAAAGGGACCGGTCGCCCCAACCAGCAGCCTGGCCTCTTCAAGGTTGGGCATCAGCAGGTCGACTCCGCGAGTCCAGTCGATAAAGACTTCTGGTGTCACCTCCCGCAGGAACGCCGTCGTGCTGGGGTCGACACTGACCGAGATGCCGAGCTTCTTCGCCCGCGCGATCAGCTCGAGTGCCACCGGTCGGGTCGCCGGGTCGAAAAAGGTGTAGCCGGTCAGGTGCAGCCAGGTGACGTCATCGAACAGGTTCTCGGCGATGTCTTCGACGGTCAGGGTGCTGTTGGCCGCGCGGTCGACGAACATCGTGCGGTCGCCTTGTTCGTCCAAGGTCAGCACGATCGTCGCGGTGGGCAAGGTCGGGTCGAGCGCCAACCGTGGGTCGACTTGATGCTCGCGCAGGGCTTCACCGTGACGGCCAATACCGTCGGCACCTACCTTGCCGAAGAACCGAGCCTTCGCCCCGAGGAAACCCAGCCAGGCTGCCGAGTTCGCGGCCGAGCCGCCGGCGGTCATTCGAATCTGGGAGCGGGTGTCGCTGTGAGGCGTCACCGGCTCCAACGGGAGCACGCCGATGTCGTCAACGACGTCACCGGCAAGCAGTATCACCAGCGCTCCGCCGCCGCAGTCGCGATGTCGGCGGCGACCGCGATGTTGTTTCGGACGAGCTCGAGGTTCACGGCCAGGCTTTCGCCGCCGGTTAGTTCAACGATGCGGGTCAGCAAGAACGGAGTGACTTCCTTGCCGCTCAGCCCCTGCGCTGCGGCCTCGGTGACCGCCTGTTCGAGCACCGCATCGTGCAGTTCCGGATCGAGTTGCTTGTCCACTGGGATCGGGTTTGCCACTACGATGCCGGAGATCAAACCGAGGTCGTCCCGACTGGCCATCACCTTCGCCACGGCCTCGGCGTCGTCGGCCCGCCAGTCCAGTTCAAATCCTGACGAGGTGAGCCAGAAGCTTGGGAAATCGTTTGTTTGGAAGCCGAGAACGATGACGCCGAGTGATTCAAGTCGTTCGAGGGTTGCGCCGATGTCGAGAATCGACTTGACTCCCGCAGATACGACAGTGATTGGCACTTCGCCCAAGATCGTCAAATCCGCTGATTCGTCGAACGTGTCGGATGCGCCTTGGTGCACGCCGCCGAGTCCGCCGGTCGCGAAAACCCGAATGCCGGCCCGGTCAGCGATCCAAGAGGTGGCCGCGACGGTGGTTGCTCCGCTGAGCCCAAGGCCAGCGGCGACCGGCAGGTCGCGCACGCTGAGTTTGGCGATGTCCTCGTTGGCGATGCGCTGCACTTCTTCATCAGTGAGCCCGGCCTTCAGAACGCCGTCCAAGACCGCGACGGTGGCCGGAGTGACACCCCTAAATCGCAGGATCTGTTCGAACTCTCGGGCGGCCGCGAGGTTGTCTGGCCGGGGAAGTCCGTGGCTGATGATCGTGGACTCCAAGGCAACGACTGGTCGCCTTTCAGCTAGTGCTTGGGCGACTTCGTCAGAGGTTTCGATCTTCATCAGTTGAGCCTATCTAGAAACCAATCGTTTGGCTCTGCTGAACCAAACGAGTTGTCAGTCGGGTAGGACGTGCGCCAAAACGCGTGCGGTGTTCCCACCCATGATGGCCGCGATATCGGCATCGCTGTGCCCGCGGTCGCGCAGTTCCTGAGTAATGACGGCGATCTGACTGGTGTCCCAGGCGGTGGTCACTGCGCCATCGAAGTCACTGCCTAGCGCGGCGGTTTCGACCCCGCCGAGCTTGATGACGTGCTCAATCGCGTCGACGACGGCCGCGGGGGTTAGTTCACAAACGGCCGCGTCCCAGTAGCCGATGCCGATCACGCCACCGGTCTTGGCAACTCCCCTGATTTCATCGTCGGTGAGGTTGCGGTTTACGTCGCAGGTGGCCTGAACGCCGCCGTGGCTGGCGACAACCGGCTGGGTGGCGAGTTCGAGCATTTCGGCGATGGCCGGGTGGCTTGCGTGGGCGATGTCGACGACCATGCCGCGCTCTTCCATCTCGGCGAACACTTTTCGACCAAGGTCGGTCAGTCCGCCCTTTTCTTCGCCGTGCATTGAGCCGGCAACCTCGTTGTCGAAGAAGTGGGTGAAGCCGGCCATTCGGGCGCCGGC
>JAKPAQ010000031.1 GCA_029779385.1 Actinomycetes bacterium
GGAAAAGGTCGACGACGCCCGTTACCGGGAAAAGTATTACGACGAGGTGCGCACTCGGGATTCGTTGCGTGAGGGCAGCACATCCACCGAGCCGGAATACCGGCGCAGAAACGAGAACCAACTCGACTTCGACGGTGACCAGGTACCCCTGATCCGCCGCGACGAAGTCGGCGCCCCGGTCGCGGTGCCCGACGGCTACGAGCGCGCCACCATCGCAGACGGCGAGACGCTTGTTCATGGGGCCAATCCACAAGAACGCCACGCCGCGCAAGAGCTGATCGACCGACGCGAAGCTGCCCGCGATCACGTTGTCACCGCGGATGCCGCTTACCAGGCGGAGCGAGCCGGCGGTGGTGAGGCGTCCCCGGAGACGATCAGTGAGCGCCAAGCCGCGTTCACTGAGCAGACCGCCGCCGGTGAGGCGCTGGGCGAGCATGCGGCGACCCACGCCATGGAGAACACATTCCCCGGCAGCCAGTTCGACGTGACACCACTGCAGGAAGGACTAAAGGGCCCAGGCACTTTCGACCACGTCTACGAAGTTCGGGACCGCGAGAGCGGCGAAACGCGTGTAGTCGTCGTGGAGGCCAAAGGACCCAGCGGACACCTCGGCACACGCCAAGGCGTCGACGGGGTTGACTACCAACAAGGACATCGCGAGTATGCGGCAAGTGTCATCAACGCAATGCTCAAAAGCGGTCCGGAAGGACGACAATTGGCGTGGCGCCTTCGCGAAGCGCTGCTGACCGATCAGCTCGATTATTATTTGGTAAGAGCAAAGGTGGAAATCACCTCAGGCGGTGCCGAGTACGGCGGGTACCGCATGGACCGATTCGCGTTGGACTAGAACACAGGAGAGTGATTCCGCGGTGGTTGTCATTGAGCGACACCCGATCGACCTGGATGACATTGAACAACGGATCCAGGAATTGTTCGAAGACATCGATTTCACCAGAAAACTGATCGAATCGAAACCTCGATTGACCAAAGAACTATTTACCGACGCAACGTGGATCGCGAACTATTCCTCGGTTGACGATCCTGACGG
>JAKPAQ010000409.1 GCA_029779385.1 Actinomycetes bacterium
CGGGTCACGTGCCGGGATGACAGTTTCAACAACTCGGGTGATTTCAGCCGAATCGATCGTGACCACGAGAGTGAACTCCTCGGAGCGGTCCAAATCGATACTCGCCCACCAAGAGGCGGCAGTCTCGTCAACCCAGCGCTCGCCCGATTCAGCGTCTGCGACCTCGTCAGGTCGCATTGTTACTGGCACTTCGATGCGGTCCGTTGCGGTAACCGCCTCAAGTTTCACTGAGTCGGCACCGTCGCGGAAAGGAATGCCGGAAATGAATGAGGTACCGGCCACGATGCATGGTGAGGAACCCGCGACTTCAAGCATCAGTCGAGCAACGAGGTCATCAGGTTGGGCGACCATCAGCCAGCCGGGGACTTCGACCTCCAAGCCGAGGTCGATCCGTCGAAGGTCGCGATCGATTTTGAAGGTCGGACCGTAGACGGTCCTAGTCTCAGCGAGGAGTTCAACGTCTTCACGAGCTCCCTCAGCGGCCCTAGAAAGGGCGACGCGGTCGCGAACACCCAGCGACCACCACTGGTCACGGGTCCAGTTCGCGGTGACTGCAGAAACTTCAGTTACCAACTGCTGCCACTGGGCGTCGTTGAGTCGGTGCGCTACTCGGACGCGCTTGGCCAACTTCGCTGGCGTCGGGCCTTGAGCCTCGTCGCCGTCTGGGCCGTCGGCGGGCTCGCGCCACCGCTTCATCCTGTCGCGTACGCCCACGCGGGCCGCCTCCTAGTCAAAAACCTGATGTCGTCACATCAGTCACTTGCGTAATTTACCCCCCGGCAAGCCTTTTGGTGGCCGGTATTACCAGTCAATCAGAGTGATCTTGATGGTTCCAGTCGGTCAAATTTCCGAACGCAACCCCGAGCACCACCGTAACTTGCAGTTTCTTCGTCCCAGCGGCGCCAGCACGCTGGACTCGTCGACAAAGCAGGTCACCGGCCCCAGCCCAGCAAACCGTCTACTACCCGCTCTGCGGCATGGCCGTCGTGGTACTTGTTGAAGCGTTCGTTGAAGGCGACGTAATCGGACTCGTACTCGCCCACCCACGATCGATCACGAAGCAGACTTGGCAGCTTGTCGGCCTGTTCCACCAGCGGACCGGGAGCCGACTGAGCAAAACTGAACAAGAAGCCACTCGACTCGCGACCGTGGTGCTCTTGATCGGGTAAGAAAAAGATCATTGGTTTGTTGGTGACCGCGTAGTCAAAGCGCAGTGACGAATGGTCCAAGATCGCGATATCGGAGGCCAAAATCAGGTCGTTGATTTCTGGGTAGTCGGTCACATCAACAACACCGTCGCCGTGGTCGAATCGACTCCGCGACCGGGCAAGTGAACGGTGGTTGCGTTGAACGATTACAAACTCTTCACCGAGCGATTCGGCGAGCTGGGCCACATCTAGCTGCTTCGGGTTGGCCGCCGTAGTCGCGTGTAGCACCGCGATCTGGTTCGGCGCGATCCCGAGTTTTTCGCGAGTCACGTGACGAACTCTGTCCGCGTCATCGGCGAGCAAACTATCGGTTCGAGGAAGCCCGCGGTCGAATGCCGGGCCGCTCCAGCGGTAAGCGTCCTGATAAAACTTCGCCGCTTCGGGATAGGGCAGGCAAATCACGTCCCAGAACGTCGAACGCCGCTCGGTAGCTTCGAACTCTGCCCGCCACGGCGCCATCGTTCGCGCCAGTTCAACCAGACCCATCTGTTTGAACGGTTGGCCGTGGAACGTCTGCAAATAGACCTGTCCGGGCCGCAAAACCGTGTACGCGCCAACTTCGGTGTTTTTCACTAGGTATTTAGCGCTCGCCAGCGCGGCGTACCACTCTCGGGTGCCAGCCACCAACGCAGTTCCACCTGCCGGCACCGCCACCGAATGATCCACGACACCCCAGTAGAGCTTCATCCTCGGGTTTCGCCGGTGGAGTTCACGGTGGATCGCCGTTTGGCTGTCCGTTGCCACTTCAGCCCAGTGGCATTGGAATAACGCCGCATCCTGCAAGGTCGAGACCGTTTGGGCATACGCCTCACGCAGCGCTCGCTGGCCGTACTTCGTGTTTTCGTCGCGCCGGCGCGGCTTGATCAGCCGCAGCCCATCGGTCGTGGTGTGTCCGACTAGCGATTCACCGACGAAGTCCGTCGGCCAATTGACCAGATCAGCCGCCAGCGGCACCGGCACACCGTCGGCAACAACTTGGTAGTCGCCGATTGGCAGCGGGAGCTCGCCTTGGTGCCAACGGTCCGCCGTGGTGGGGAACTCGACCCGAAATCGCGTACCGAGATGAGTGAAGTCCTTCGCTTCGACTCTCGTGGTCGCCGACATCAAGGTCGGTGCGCTGGACAGCCCGCGACCTTCAATCAACAAAACGTGCCGCTCGATCGTGATTCGGTCGATTGCTGGGCCCGTCGGCTCCGGCGGAGAGACCAAAGCCACTCGCCCCGCCGCGACCCGGCCAGCCAAGGTCGCCTCAAGTTCAAGTTCAAGCGCCTGCTCTGGCCCGAGTTTCGCCAGCGGGACCACTACCGACCAAGTGCTGCGGTCAAAAGTCTCTCGCCAAGTCGCCGCGCCGCCACGGTGACCAGAGGTTTCGCCGACCATCTTGGCCGTTACTCCCGCGGTCAGCACTTTGAGTTTTGGCACGGCACCATCGGCGTCGATGTTGGCGAACCCGGCCCGGATAACCGCCTCCACCTGGTCTCCGATGATGCGGATCCGCACCACTTCGGTGACTAGCTGTGTCTGACTGAGGGACAGTACGAAGTTGTCGCGCGCGATTTCAGGGTCTTCCCACCCGGGCAGGTGAACCACCGGTCGCCCCTCATCAAGAGCGGCCGAATGCTGCTTCAAATCCAGCAGTCCCCGGTTTACTGCCGAATGAAGCGCTTGGAGATCGTTCTGCCGAATGTGGTGGAAGGCAACCTTGGCGAAGGAAGGAACTTGTTCGAGGTATTCGGTCGCGTCAACCTGCGCAAGCAGGCTAGGCACCTGCTCAACCAGTTCGGCTTCAACCTGACCGTCGAGGTCGTTGGGCAGACGGCGAACGAGGTCGGCTAGATCGTGGGCCAGCAGTTCGATCGGTTCTGGCTGTCCGGTCGCGATGCCGAGCACCCGCCGAGCCAACGACCGAAACTTGCCCATCCGATCCTCACCTTCTGCGTTGCTTCAACCAGAACGTCCCGTAGGCGCTGATGCTATACGCACCCGGCGGCAAGGGAGTTGCCGAAACACCGGAGGCGGACTCGACCGACGTAGCGTCAGTGGGTTGCTGGCCCCAGCCACGCGTCGACGACACGGCGCGCGGCGTGTCCGTCATCCTTCGGTGCGAACTCGTGTCGAAAGGCTGACCGCGGAGCGGCGTAGCCGGCTCCTGGGTCACGCAAAGCCTCGATCAGTTCGTCGGTCGTCGTGACTAACGGGCCTGGTGCGATTTGATCCAGATCGAGATAGAACCCCCGGTCCACATCGCGGTACTGCTCGACGTCGGGCACTAGGAATACTTGTGGACGCTCGGTCACGGCGAAATCGAACATCACCGACGAATAGTCGGTCACCAGCACGTCGGCCGCCGCCATAAGCGCGGTGATGTCGGGGTGGGCGGTGACGTCGACTACCCCGTCGGCCTTGATCGATCCGCGCGCAGCAGCAGTATTGCTGTGGCTGCGCACCAACACAGTTGCGCCCAGTTCGGCGTGCAGTCGGCTCGTATCCAGATGCGAAACGAAAGCGCGGCGACCGTCGGCATCGCGCGCCGAATCGCGCCAAGTTGGGGCATAAAGCACGACCAGTTCGTTGCCTAACCCAAGCGCCACTCTCGTTCGTTCGCGCAGTCCCGGGTCGGCTACTAGGGCGTCGTTTCGCGGATAGCCTTCAACGATGGTGCGCCGCTCGAAGCCGAACGCCTTAGGTAAGACCACAGCAGCGAACTCGTTTTGGGCCAGCAGCGCCTCCCACGCTTGAACCTCACGGCCCATTGCCGCGGTGTATCCGGCACTCAACTGCGGCTTCACAATGTCGTTCGCAATGCGCTTGAGCGGGGTCCCGTGCCAAGCCTGAAGGTAGCGCTGGCCCTCGCGGAAACGGACATAGTGCGGGAACTCGGCGTTGTTGACGAGGTACTTGGCGTGGGTGAATGCCTCGTGCCACGCTCGCGAGTGCAGCAAGACGGGTTGGGCCCCCTCGGGCACCGGCACCGAGTAGTCGGACACGCACACGTCGACTGGGATTCCTCGGGCCAACAGTTCGCGAACGACCGGGTAGACGCTGTCACCGGCGCGGCGACCGCCGAAACACATTGCTACGGCCCGTTCGCGCAACGGCCCAGCGGCGTCTCGGATCTCTTGAAGCAGGAGTCGCTGGCCGCGGCGGCCGCGTTCAGCAACTGTGATGGGGTTGCGGACGACCAAAGAAACTTCGGGCTCCTGCGGTGACCAGCCGCGCAGCGTGACTAGAACGCCGTCCAGTTCAATGGCGCGCTCTGCCAACGGGCGGATGAGTTGAGTCGGGTCGGCTAGGTCGAGTCCGGGCTCTGCCAACACACCATATCGACCGGTGGGCACGACAGTCTCGGCGCCGAACTGGGCGACGCGGGCCCCCAGTCGAAGCGGCAATTCCCCCTCGGCCCACGCCTGCGTCGAAGTCGCCACTGCAACTTGGCCGACCGAGCCGGCCAACACGAGACCGTCCTCGCCGGGCGTCACACTCACCTCGAACCCGGTTTGGGGTCGCGCCGGAATCTTGACTTCGACAGTTCGCGAGATCTCGCCAAAAGTGACGACGATCTTGAGTTTGACCTCCGTGCTGCGGTCTAGGTCCAGTCGAGTCCACCAAGACGCCTGGGTCTGATCGGCCCAGCGCTCGCCAGTCTCAGCGTCGGCGGCCGGGTCCGGGCGCATCGTCACGGGCACCTCGGACTCCCCCGCCGGACCGACCAGCCAAACCGACACCTGGTCTACGTCAGCAGCAAATGAGACCCCGGAGATGAAAGACGTTCCGGCCACCACGACCGGCGAAACACCGGCGGCCTCGATCAACGTGCGGGCTACGAAATCTTGAGGTTGGGCGGCGAGCAGCCAATCCGGCAGGTCAAGTTCGAGACCCAGGTCGATGCGGCGAAGGTCGCGGTCGATTCCGAAGGTGGTTCCGTGGACGGTCCGGTTCTCGGCGACTCGTTCGGCGCCAAGCCGGTCTCCGTTAGCGGCAAGGTGCAGCACGACCCGGTCGAGTGCCGCTAGTTCCAACCACTGGTTTCGCCCCCAGCCGGCCGTGGCGCGGGTCGCATCGGCGACGAGAGCCGTCCAGCCCTCGGCGTCAAGGCGGTGTACCTGGCGGGCGCGCTTGATTAGGCCCGTGGGCGTCGCCGCGAGAGCCGCCGGGTCGACTCGGCGGCGCCAGCGCTTCACGAAGTCACGAACCCGCATCGGACACCTCTCAGTCGATCTATTAGTCGCTACCAGCAAATCAGTACGGTTAGTCCGACCGATTCGGCAGCAGTGCATTCACCGTCAATCAGCGTGGTCGCGGCTCCACCAGTAGGTGAGCCGCTCCCGCGGGCCGGCGGCAAGACGTTTCCAGACTAGGGTTCCGTTGCGCAGGCCGAGCCAGCCGTCCGGCAGGTCGATCGGCAGGCGCAACGCAAGTTCGTCGGTGACGGCTTGGGCGACAACGTGATCGCCGACTTCGCCCGGCAGGTTGCGCCACGAACCCGCGACGAGCACCCGCCCGTCAGTGACTTCGCTGGCCGCGCCAGTTCCCACCGTCCGTTGCGGCAAGTGAGCCCAGACCAGTCGTGCACTTGCCGGATCCCAACTCCACGGCCCCGAATGTTGGACGATTCCGGCCGATCCAGAGGCGTCAATCAGTTCGACGCGTGTCGAACTACGGCGATCGCCGAGCTTTCCCTCAAACTCTAGGAAGGCCACGGCGCCGGACGCTGGGAGCGGTCCTGAAACCTCCCACGAACTGCGCTCATTGGCTTCACGAGTTGTCCGGATTCGATGACCGACGAATTCGTCAACTTTGCGTACCGACAACTCCTCGCCCCTGACGCCGTCAACCACCCACCACGCGCGAAGCCGATCGAGCGGCCGATCCAGGTGCCTAAGCCATGCCAGCACGGTGACCTCGCCGCGAGCCAAGTCGAGCCGGGTGACCCTCACGTCAAGGGGCGTGTTGGCCGCGGTGAGCACCCGCACGCTAGCAGGAACGTCAGGGTCGGTTGCCATGCTCGTCAACAGTGCCGGGGCCCCGTCCACTTCGTCAGCGCGCTGCGCGGCCGAGTCCAGACCGCCGCTGGCGATGAAATCCACCGCATCGGCCCGCCGCCCGGCGAGCAACAGGGCGTAGACCACCCGGGCGCCCACCGGCGCCGCGTCCAAGTCCAGGTCCGGCTCGCCAAGTGCAGCGACGACCTCGTCGAACAGCCTGTCCACGCCGGTCGGATCTTCCATACCGTCCACGAACGCGAGGTAGCGCGGCAGGTCGTTGCAAAGCAACTGAGAAGCGCGCGCCGACCGGGCGCCCGGCACGACCTTGAGCACATCGAGGCTGACCCGGGCGGCATCAAGGAACGCCGCGATCGACTTGGCGCTGGCCTCGTTCGTGATCGATCCCGGCCGGGCGCGGCGCCAAAGGTAGGCCGGCTCGGGCACAAGGTCGATCTGGTTGGCTGCGACGAACGCGCGCGCCGTGACGTCTTGATCTTCGTAGAGGATGCCCTCGGTGAACCTCAAGCCTGCCGCGTCCCAGAAGGAGCGGCGGTAGACCTTCGACCATGCCGTCGCGTGGACCAGCAACTCCGGATGTTCGTGGGCCGAAAGCGTTCGTTCGCCGGTCCGATAGAGATCTGCGATCCACGGGGCGTACGGCATCGGCGCTAGCGGGTCGCGGAATCGACGGTACGGCAGCATCGCGAAGTCAGAACCGGAGTCCGAAAGTGCTTTGAGGGCCGCCGCGAACCCGCTCGGCGTTACTAGGTCGTCAGAGTCAACGAAAGTCAGAAAGGGGGCCCGCGCCGCGGCAATGCCGGTATTGCGGGCCGCACTCAGTCCGCCGTTTGGTCGCGAGACCACCCGAATCCGCGGGTCCCGGCGAGCATGGCGGCGAGCGATCCGGGCGCTCCCGTCGGTCGATCCGTCATCGACCACGATGATCTCCACCTCGGCAACGTCCTGCGCTACTAGCGAATCCAGACAAGCGTCGAGATAGTCGCGCACTTCGTACACCGGAACCACGATCGACAGCACCGGATCGCTTGCCGGGCGCGACTTGGTCCACCAACGCGTCATCACATCGCGATGCTACCGACACCTGAACACCCAGTCCTCGCGGCTAAGGTGGCGGACATGACCGACGCGCTGTGGTGGCTACTGCTCCCGCTCGCCACCCTGGCCCTGACCATCGGCCATAACCTCGGTTCAGCCCGGCTTAGCGCCCCGCGGGCCGCGGGATTCGCTGGCGCTGGCGAGCTGGCCGCAGTTCGGTCCCCCGTGCGCTTGCGCACCGTGGCAGGTGGGTGCGGCGCGGCGGTGCTGATCCTGGTTCTAGTCGCAGTATTTGCGCCGCCAGCGACGGCCGCAGTCGCCGGCGCGGCCACTCTTGGGGTTGGCGGGCTTACTGTCGTCCTGGCCCGCCACCGTTCCCGCGTGCGGCGAACGTTTACGGCAATCGACGAGCACGCCCCACGGCTAGCAATTTGCTACGCGGGCAAGTCCGGCCTGCACGTAGGCATGTGGTCACCGTGGTTCGAGCAGGCAAAAATCCCATGGTGTGTCACCGTTCCTAGCGACGACCAGTTCGACAAGATCCGCACCCACTACCCGGACTTCGCGGTCGTCGCCGGTGACTTGCCGGCCTCAGTAAAGTCTGCCTTCTACCCACATGGCGGCGGCGCCAATCGCCGCTATCTTGACGCCCGACCAGATGTCACCCACGTTTTCCTTGGTCACGGCGATAGCGACAAGCCGCTCAGTGCTTCGGATCGAGTCCTTGATTTTGATCTGGTCGCGGTGGCCGGCCAGGCCGCTCTCGATCGGTTCGACGCCGCCGGCGTCGAGCTGGGCGACCGAGTCCGAGTTATCGGCCGACCACAGACTGAGGGGATAGTTCAGGTTTCGGACCCGATCCCCACACCTGCGACTGTCCTTTACGCGCCGACGCTTTGGCACCAGGACCCGTCCGCGAACGTTTCGTCGCTGCCGGTGGCCCGCACTCTCATTGAGGAGTTGCTCTCTCGAGGCTGCACGATCGCGTTCCGCCGGCACTTCGCCCGGATTCAACACCCCGACGCCGAGGACACGATCGCTTGGATAGATGAACGCCTAGCCGAGGACGCTAAGGCGACCGGGCGCGCCCACCGCTACGGGCTAGAACCGCGTCTGGTGTCGATCCCCGAACTATTCAACGCGGTCGACGCGGTGGTTTCGGACGTGTCGAGCATCGTCGTTGACTTCATGGCCAGCGACAAGCCCTACCTGATGTATGCGGCGCAGTACGACGACGTCGAGGCTTTTCGGGCAGCCCACCCGTCGGCAGTGGGAGCCTATGCGGTGCCACGCGACCTGACAGGGTTATCGGAGCAACTGGATCAGCTACTGGGCGACGATCCGTTGGCTGAACTTCGTCACAGCCGGGCCGACTATTTTCTTGGCGGGCCCGAGCGACGTGATCCGGCCGCGCGATTCCTCGCTTTGCTGCACGAGCTCGACGCGACTAGTTGAGCGCAGTTCAGGCAGGGAGCGCCTCGGAGGTTTCTTCTTCGCCGCCGTCTGTGGGGAGGCGACAGGACCACTCGAGGGCCAGCGCCGCAAGCAACAGCAACACTGCGGCAACGGCCGCCGCGATCGAGCGCCAAAGCCGCAACTGACCCAAATCAGAGGTTGCACCGACGAAGGCCAACGCGTACCCGGCGTAACCGCCAGCGAATACGCCACCAACAAGGACCGCGGACTTAGCCAATGCCAACAGTCGAATTGCGTGCTCGGCCGAGTACTGACGTTTGTGCTTGTGCAGGTTTCGCCAAGTGACCCACGCCAAGACGCCCACGGCAAACGCGCCGCAGGCCAAGAAGACCGCTGCGGTCCATCCCGGGACTGGTGGCGAAACGCCGTCAACCCGAGCAATCATTTCCGGCAGGAGTCGCCCGACGATCAAACCCACCCCGAGAACTAGGACTAGGTAGAGCGGCGAACTACGCCGTGCGGGGAGCATCAGTTCAGAAGAACTTCCATCAGAGCATGATCTCGATGTCGTCACGCTTGACGACGCCAGAAACATCCACTCCCGAAATCAGGTCGACGACGAATCCGCGACCGGGGATCTCGCCCTCGGTATCAATCTCAAGCCACGGCACGAGTACGAAACCGCGCTCGCTGGCCAATGGGTGCGGCAAAGTCAGTCGCTCGTCGTCAGCAATTCGATCGCCAACGACGATGATGTCAACGTCGAGGGTGCGCGGGGCGCCAGGCTCACTGCGGGTGCGATCGAATGCGTCCTCGATCGCCATCGCGCGGTCCAGCAGGGTGTGAACCGTCAGCGTCGTGTCGATCAGCACCACGGCGTTGAGGAACTTGCCCGAGCCTTCGGGGACGTCACCAAAGGGATCAGTTTCATAGACCGAGGAGATCGCGACCACGGTGACCTCAGGGGTGTCCTCCAGCGCCGAAACGGCTCCTTGGAGTCGACCAGCGCGGTCCCCGAGGTTCGAGCCGATTGACAGCACAGCCTGCCGGATAGGACGCATTCCACCAGTCATGGTGTCGGCGTCTAGTTCGTACGGGGTTGGTGCTTCAGTCACTGTTTGCTCCGCTCCATCGTCACGGCAACGTCGGTGAACGCCACCTCGATCGGTGCCTGAGGTTTGTGAACCGTCACTCTTGCCCAACGGACGGGTTCATGGCCCAGACACACGTTCACTATACGGAGGGCGAGTGTCTCGATCAGGTCCACCGGGTCGCTGGTGATCTGCGCGACGACCTGCTCGGCGAGTTCTCCGTAGTGAACAGTGCGAAAAAGGTCGCCCGAGGTTGCGGCCGGTTCAAGGTCTACCGACAAATCGAGGTCCACAATGAATGTCTGCCCTTCACGCCGTTCGTGTTCGAAAACTCCGTGATAGCCGACCGCTGACAGGCCCCGCAACTCGATCCGGTCGCCCAAGTTCTGCTCGCTCATTCGTCCTCCGGTCCAAGAAGTGGTGAGGCGTGACGAGCCCAGTATCGCCATTGGCCGCGGTGTTTGACCAGCACGGCCGTGCAGATCGCTTTGCCGCCGTTGAACTCCGCAATCGAATCGGCGGCCGAGAGGATGTTCTCGGTGCAGACCACGATCGCCGTTGTGGGATTTTCCGGCGGCAAGAGCGTGACTTCAACATCGGTCAGGAAGAACTGAATATAGGAAACTCCGGCCATCAGCACCGTCCAGGAACGCAAAATCGGGCCGGTCCCGTGCAGCGGGGCTGCACCAGGGTGAACGCAAGTCGTGCCAACGTCATCAACCCAAAGTGATGACATCAGGTCTAGGTCGCCGCTCTCGACGGCGTCATAGAGGGCGCGGTGGGCCGCGCGAACGTCATTCACTGGCTGTGGTCGCTTGAAGTTTCGCAACGACTCGAACGGCGTCGGCGCTCGCCCGAGGCTCGTGAACCCGGACGCACCACGCGCCGGCGGCGGCCGCCAGCGTGGACAGTGCCACCGTCGCATCGTCACGGTCGTCTGCCGGGCGCGGACCGACCTCGTCGGCCAGCAGCGCCCCGAGGAAGCCTTTTCGACTGGCCGCAACCAGCAGGCGGTGGCCGAGGTCGACAAACCGGTCGAGGTTGGCCAAAAGCTCCCAGTTTTGTTCGCCGGTCTTGCTGAACCCGAGACCGGGGTCGAGGACGATTTTCGTTGGGTCAACGCCAGCCGCGGCCACTAGGTCGCGCTGGGCGGTCAACTCGGCGAGCACGTCGGCCACCACGTCGTCATAGTTCGTGTGCTCTTGCATCTTGGGCGAGTGAGCGCGCCAGTGCATCACCACGAACGGGATCTCAGCTTCGGCCACCAGCGGTACCATCGCGGGGTCGGCGCGGCCGCCCGAAACGTCATTGACGATCGCAGCGCCTGCCGACAACGCCTGCTCGGCGGTTTCAGCCCACATCGTGTCGACTGACACGCGAACGCCGGCGTCGGCCAACCGGCGAACGACCGGCACCACTCGGCGCAACTCTTCAGCCCGATCTACCGGCTGGGCGCCTGGCCGCGTGGACTCCCCGCCAACATCGACGAGGTCGGCGCCGGCGCGCACGAGTTCAAGTCCGTGTTCGGCGGCGACGCCCGGATCGAACCAGCGTCCGCCGTCGGAGAAGGAATCGGGGGTGACGTTTACGACGCCCATCACCAAACAGCGATTCTGCGGCAGTCCGGGCAGTATTCCCATTGCTGATCCTTGGCAGGTCAACCGGTGATCAAGTTCATCGCTTCGGCCCGAGTAGCCGGATCGAGAAGTTGTCCACGAACCGCGCTGGTAATCGTGCGTGCGCCGGCCTTGGACACCCCACGCATCGTCATGCACAAGTGCTCGGCCTCGATCACCACGATCACGCCTTCGGGCCCGAGCACCTCGACCATCGCCTCGGCGATTTGGGTGGTCAGTCGTTCCTGCACCTGCAAGCGGCGCGCATAGACGTCTACTAGGCGAGCCAACTTCGACAAGCCGGTGACGTGGCCGCTTAGCCCGGGGATATAGCCGATGTGCGCGACGCCGAAGAACGGCACCATGTGGTGTTCGCACATGCTCCAGACTTCGATGTCTTTGACAAGCACGAGTTCGCGGTGGCCGACCTCGAACACGGCCGACAAAACCTCGGTTGCGTCTTGGTCGTAGCCGCCAAGCAGTTCACCGTAGGCGCGAGCGACCCGCGCGGGCGTCTGTTGCAGACCGTCGCGGTCGGGGTCCTCGCCGACCGCGGCAAGAAGCTCTCGAACTGCTGCCTCGGCGCGGGCTTGGTCGATAGGCATGCGGGCTCCTCAGTTGCTCGGGGACTCACCTGGCAGTTGCTGATCCGCAGCCGGCACGTCCGGCTCGCTGTCAGGGGCGATCACGGTCGACTCACCGGCGGGTTCAGTCTCGGCCGATGCGCGTGGCGGAGCCTGGATAGGCGGCAAATGAGATGGGACCCGGGTGTCTGAACCGGTCCAGGCCGGTCGGATTTCGCGTCGGCGCAACGGTTCGAAGATTGCTGCCACTTGGGCCTTGTCGAGGGTTTCCTTCTCCATCAGTTCACGCACGAGCGCATCCAAAACGTCCCGGTTGTCGACCAGAACGTCGAAGGCCTCTTGATGGGCATAGGCAATCAGGCTCGAGATCTCTTCGTCAATTGTCGACGCGACCGACTCCGAATAGTTGCGAGTATGGCCAAGATCGCGACCGAGGAACGGTTGGCTGTTGTCTTCGCCGAAACGGACTGCCCCGATTCGTTCGCTCATGCCGTACTGGGTGACCATCGCCCGAGCGAGGTTAGTCGCCTTCTCGATGTCGTTGCCGGCACCGGTTGTCGGGTTGTGGAACACCAACTCCTCGGCGGCGCGGCCACCGAGCATGTAGGCGAGTTTGTCGAGCAGTTCAGCGCGCGTCTGGCTGTACTTGTCCTCATCGGGCAGGACCATCGTGTAACCAAGGGCGCGACCGCGCGGCAAGATGGTGATCTTGTGTACGGGGTCGCTTTGCGGCAGCGCTGCCGCCACGAGTGCGTGGCCACCTTCGTGATACGCGGTGACGAGGCGTTCGTGCTCGTTCATCAGGCGGGTGCGCTTTTGCGGCCCGGCAATGACGCGGTCGATGGCCTCGTCAAGCGCGGAGTTATCAATCGTGGTCTCGTTGTTTCGGGCGGCCAGCAGCGCCGCCTCGTTGAGCACGTTCGCCAAGTCGGCGCCGCTGAATCCGGGGGTGCGCCGGGCGACTGCTTCTAGATCGACGCCCTCGGCGAGCGGCTTACCGCGAGCATGAACCTTGAGGATTTGGGTACGGCCGGCCAGGTCGGGGGCTTCGACGCCGATCTGGCGATCGAAGCGGCCGGGCCGCAGCAAGGCAGGGTCGAGCACGTCGGGCCGGTTGGTCGCCGCGATCAGGATCACGCCGCCGCGAACGTCGAAGCCGTCCATCTCGACGAGCAACTGGTTTAGGGTCTGTTCGCGTTCGTCGTGCCCGCCGCCCATGCCGGTGCCGCGGTGGCGACCGACTGCGTCGATCTCGTCGATGAACACGATCGCGGGGGCGTTCTCTTTGGCCTGTTCGAACAGGTCGCGGACTCGGCTGGCGCCGACACCGACGAACATTTCAACGAAGTCAGAACCGGAGATTGAATAGAACGGGACTCCCGCCTCGCCGGCGACTGCGCGCGCGAGCAGGGTCTTGCCGGTGCCCGGAGGACCGTAGAGCAGCACGCCCTTGGGGATCTTCGCGCCGACCGCCTGGAACTTGGCTGGCTCCTGCAAGAACTCCTTGATTTCGCCGAGCTCTTCGATCGCCTCGTCACAACCAGCCACATCGGCAAACGTCGTTTGCGGAGTGTCCTTGTTCATCAGCTTGGCCATGGACTTGGCGAACTGCATAACTCGGCCGCCGCCGCCCTGCATCGAGTTCATCAGCCACAGGAAAATCAGGATGAAGATGACGAACGGCAACAGGCTGAACAGCATCGACAGCAGGGTGTTCTGCTTTGGCACCTTGACGTTGTAGGAGTCCATCTTGCCGTCGTCGACGAGTTTTTGGGCCTGCGTGACCAAGGTGTTGCTCTGATCGCCCAACCACGTCGCCTTGACCTTGGTTTTGCCGTCGGTCAGCGTCGCCTTGATCTCCTGCTCACCTTCAGTGAAGGTGGCCTTCTTGATCTTGGCGTCGTTGAAGTAACTGACCATCGTGGCGGTCTTGACTTCTTTGTAGCCGTCGGCGTTGCCCGAGAAGACGAGCACGCCGATGACCACTGCTGAGATCAGCAGGATCCAAAGCCAAGGCGATTTGAAGATGTTCTTGAAGTTCATGCAGGGGTGTTCCGTCCGGTCCGCTCAGGAATACATGTGTGGTGACAGTGTGCCGATACTGCGCAAATTTCGGTAGGACTCGTTGAAATCCAGGCCGTAGCCGACCACGAAAGCATTAGGAATATCGAAGCCAACGTACTTGACTTCGACCGGCATTTCGAGCGCTTCTGGCTTACGCAACAAGGTGGCAATCTCAACTGTTGCTGGACCGCGCGAGCGCAGGTTCGCCACCAGCCACGAAAGAGTCAGGCCGGTGTCGATGATGTCTTCGACGACCAGGACGTGGCGACCGTTCAAGTCGGTGTCCAAGTCTTTGAGGATCCGCACGACACCGGAAGATTTGGTTCCCGCATAGGACGAGATCGCCATCCAGTCGATCTCGACGTGGCGGTTGAGTGAGCGCGACAGGTCGGCCATCACCATGACCGCGCCTTTGAGGACCCCGACCAAGAGCAGGTCTCGCCCCTCATAATCGGCCTCGATTTGGCGGGCCATTTCGGCCAATCGGGTCTGGATTTGCTCCTCGGTGAAGAGCGGCTGGGTCAGGTCAAGATCGGCTTCAACATGCTCAGTGTCCACTGGGTCAGCGTGCCACATTCGAGGCCGCGAAATGTAGTCGGTTGCCCCAAGCGACTGACGTTTGGCCTGCGCCACGCCGCGTTTTGGTGACGAAACGTCAATCGGAGCGCGAACTTGGGCTCTCGTGGAAGTGGACGGCGTGGGCTTCGCGCACCGCGGTGACGTGACCCGGCAGTTCGATCTGGGTGCCGCCACGTGCGGCGAGCAAGCTGTCTAGGGCCAGCGTGTGGCCGTGGCTGAGTTCACCCGCATTCGCGCCAGCAGCGATCGCGAGTCTGCGCCAGACCCGCAACCGGATCGGCTGCTCGACCTCGGCGAAACTCACCACGTCGTCGATGCCGCCGGCGCCGGCCAACGTCGCCAGAGCGATTCGGTCGAGCAGGTCAGCGTCGAGGCGAACGAGGTCGGCCGTGCGGGCCAGCGCTTCGGCGACCCCGCCGCCGAGTACGTCCTCGAGCATGGGCAACAGCTCGCGCCGCACCCGCACTCGCCGATACGCGGGGTCGTCGTTGTGGGGATCGCTCCACCAGTCGAGGTCGTGCCAGCGACAAATGTGTTCGGTCTCGGCTCGACGCAGACTCAAGAACGGCCGGTGTAGTCGCCCGCTGATTGGCCGCATCCCGTCGATCGCGCGCGGCCCAGAACCTCGACCGAGCCCCAACAGGACCGTCTCGGCCTGGTCGTCGAGGGTGTGGGCCAGCAGAATCGCAGAGTCCCCCGCCTCCTCGTGCAAGGCCCGATACCGCGCCGCCCGGGCAGCGTCCTCGGGGCCGGTCCCAAGATCTTCGACCGAAACTTGGCGAACAACCGCTGGCAGGCCGAGCGCCGCGCATTGTTCGGCGGCCCTGGCGGCCACCTCGGCAGAGCCTGCTTGAAGGCCGTGATCGACGACAACCGCGCGAGCATCCGCGCCGCGACGGCGCACGAAGAAGCCAACTGCCGCGGCTAAGGCCAGCGAATCGGCGCCGCCAGAAACCGCCACCACGACCGGAGTAGAAAGGTGCGGTTCGACCAGGTTCCTGGCCTTGGCGACAACCGGGTCGAGACGAACCACAGACTCAACCGTGAACGCGAGTGACCCAAGACTTCGGGTCGAGAATTTCGTCACGGCTCGGCAGGTTTGCCGGTCCGGCCCAAACCGCGTCGAAGCCTTCCTTGCCGACCTGATCGGTCACCGCACGCACAAAAGTCGCTCCGTCGCTGTATTGGCGCATCTTCGCCTCGAAGCCCAAAAGTCGACGCAGCGCCTTCGAAAGCGGTGATCCGCCGCCGCGACGCTTGGTGAACTTGCGGCGGATCTCGGCCACAGTCGGCACCACCTCTGGACCAATGTCGTCCATCACCACGTCGGCGTGCCCTTCAAGCAGCGACATGATCCCGGTCAACTGCGCCACGACTTCTCGCTGTTGCTCGTTCTGGAACAGGTCTGCCAGCGACTTGTCTGAATCGCCGCGCACGATCCGAACGAGTTCGGGCAGCGCCTCGGACATCATTTCGGTGACGGCGCCGCCGCCGATATCGGTGGCATCAGTCAAGGTGGCGATCTGCGACAGCATGTGCTCGCGCATCCACGGGACCGCCGTGAACTGTGCCCGGTGGGTCTCCTCGTGCAGGCAAACCCAGCGGCGAAAATCAGTCGGATCGACTTCTAGTTCACGTTCGACGTGGACGATGTTCGGCGCGACCAGCAGCAGCCGCCCGGGGCCGGATTCGCCCTCGCTGAACGGGTCGAACTGACCGAGCACCTTGCCGCCGAGGAAGGCCACGATCGCGCCCATCTCGACCCCGGTCATTCGGCGGCCGACGGATCGCGAAATGCCCGTAGGCAACTTGCCTTCGGCAGCGATTTTGGCGTCGATCGGCGCCACCAGGAATTTGAACGAGTCTAGGTTCGCGTCGGC
Source organism: Actinomycetes bacterium (assembly GCA_029779385.1). The sequence goes on from JAKPAQ010000409.1 coordinate 16,480, forward strand.
CCACCTGGCCCGATCCACCACCAGCACTGGCGTCCGGTGAGCAGGCGTCAGTCCGGTGAACTCACGCACCGGCCCTTCGGCCACGAGTGAGGCCTCGCGCAGGTCGGCCACCACGTCGGCGACCTCGGCACTGCTCAGGTCGGGGCCCGGCCCCATCAGGCGGCGCGCGGTCGATTGTGCGACGTTCCAGTCGATCATGGCGTCCAACCTACGACCCCCAGCCTTGCCTCGGGCCAACCGACTGGACGCGAACGACCGGTTCGCCGGCTGCGTTTGAAGCAGCCAAGTCGACCTCGGCACTGATGCCCCAATCGCGATCGCCGTTCGGGTCCTCAAAAATCTGGCGCACCAGCCAGTGCTCGTCGGTGCGCTCCTCGACCATAAAGAGCGCCGGTCCGCGTGCGGCCGGGCCGGTACCAAGTTCGTCGTATTCGTCGCGGTACTCGCTGATGACTTCGTGCCACTTGACTGCGTCCCAGCCTTGATCGCCATCAAGTTCGCCAAGTTCGCTCCAGCGGCCAAACGCAGCCAACTCCACTCGTCGGAACATCGCGTTGCGCACCAGGACACCGAAGGCTCGAGCGTTCGCGGTGAGTGGGCGAGGCGAATCGGAGCCGACTGCCTGCGGCCGGACGTCGGCCGGGTCGTCACCTGGTTTGATCAACGCTTCCCACTCGTCGAGCAGACTCGAATCGGTTTGGCGAACCAGTTCGCCCAGCCACTCGGTCAAGTCGGTGAGTTCCTCGGTCCGAATCGACGTGGGCACGGTGCGAACCAGCGTCTTGTAGACGTCCGAGAGGTAGCGCAGCACCAAACCTTCGGACCGCGCCAACCGGTAATCGGCCACCAGTTCCGAAAACGTCATCGCCCGCTCCCACATCTCGCGGACCACCGATTTGGGTCGCAGCTCGTGATCGGCGACCCACGGGTGGCCGCCGCGATAGAGCTCATAAGCCGCGGTGAGCAGTTCTTCGAGCGGCTTGGGGTGCTCGACCTCTTCGAGCAACTCCATCCGGTCGTCGTATTCAATCCCATCCATTTTCATTTCGGCGACCGCTTCGCCGCGGGCGCGGAAACGTTGTGCACTGATGATTGGTCGAGGGTCGTCCAGTGTCGACTCGACCACCGAAACCACGTCGAGGGCGTAACTGGGTGATTCACGATCCAGCAGGTCGAACGCTGCAACCGCGAACGGCGATAGCGGCTGGTTCAGGGCGAAGTTTGCTTGCAGGTCGACGGTAAGCCGCAGTGTGCGCCCCTGCTCATCTGGCGGGTCTAGGCGTTCAACCACCTCGCCGGCCAGCAGCGCCTCGATGATGTGGTCGACCTGGGTTAGCAGCCGTTCCTGCGAGTCGGGCGTCTCACCGCTTTCGCCGATCAAGTACTCCAGCGCGGTCCGCGCATCGCCGGGGCGAGTGATTACGTCGAGCACCATCGCGTGGCTTACCCGCAGCCGAGAAACCAACGCTTCAGGCGTGCCGGAAACTAGCCGATCGAACGTAGCTTCGGTCCACGAAACGAAACCCTCCGGCGGCTTCTTTCGTTGCACGCGTTTGAGTTTCTTCGGGTCGTCGCCGGCTTTGCGGACTAGCCGAGCGTTCTCGATTTCGTGTTCGGGCGCCTCGACCACGACGTGGCCGATGGTGTCGAACCCGGCCCGACCGGCCCGGCCGGCGATCTGCTGAAACTCGCGCACCTGCAGGTGCCGCTGTCGGGTGCCGTCGTATTTGCTCAGCCCGCTGAAAACGACGGTCCGGATCGGCACGTTGATGCCAACGCCGAGCGTGTCGGTACCGCAAATCACTTTCAACAGGCCCTGCTGGGTGAGGGTTTCGACGAGTCGGCGATAGCGCGGCAACATGCCCGCGTGGTGGACGCCGATCCCCATCCGGATCAGCCGCGACAGAGTCTTGCCGAAAGCCGAGGAGAAGCGGAAGTCGCCCAAGGCGGCGGCGATCTCGTCACGCTCTTGGCGAGTGGCGACCTTCGCGCTGGCTAGGGCTTGGGCGCGTTCGAGCGCGGCGGCCTGGGAGAAATGCACGACGTAGACCGGCGTCTGGTTCGTCGCCACGAGTTCTTCGAGGGTCTCGTGAACCGGCGAGGTCACATATTCGCTCACCAACGGAACCGGCCGGTCGGCCGAAGTGACGGCAACGGTTTCGCGGCCGGTGCGCCGCGCCAGGTCGGCTTGAAGTTTGGTGGTGTCGCCAAGAGTCGCTGACATCAGCAGGAACTGCGCCTTAGGCAATTCGATCAGCGGCACCTGCCAGGCCCAACCACGATCGGGATCAGCGTAGAAGTGGAACTCGTCCATCACGACCAGACCAATATCGGCGGCTGCGCCTTCGCGCAGCGCCATGTTGGCCAAAATTTCGGCGGTCGCGGCGATGATCGGCGCGTCCGCGTTTACCGCCGCGTCGCCGGTGACCATGCCGACGTTGTCGGCGCCAAATAGTTCACAAAGGTCGAAGAACTTTTCGCTCACGAGCGCCTTGATCGGCGCGGTGTAGACACTGCAGTCCCCACGCGCCAAGGCCGCTGCCATCGCGGCGGTGGCCACTAGGCTCTTGCCCGAGCCCGTAGGAGTTGCCAGCACCACGTTTGAGCCCGAAACGCATTCGAGAATCGCTTCGTCTTGGGCCGGGTAGAGCGCCAGGCCGCGGCCCTTGACCCACTCCATGATCGCCTCGTGAGCAGCGTCCTCGTCCGCTGAAGGTTCGGCGGGCAGCAGATCAATCAGCGACTGGGTCACCTGAGCAGCCTAGACGGCCGACTCAGTTCGTGACGCGACATGCGCAACCCACCAGGTCGGCAGCGACCCGATCGATTGCCGCTTGAGTCTGTAGCGGGTTCAGCCCTTCGGTCTTGTCGGCGAGGATCGCGAAGGCGATTGGTCGACCACCTGGCAAGGTCGCGATCCCGGTCAACGCGTGCACGCCGGTGAGCGTTCCAGTCTTGGCGTGCACCAAGCCGCGAGCCGAAGTCGCCTGGCCGAAACGGTTCTCCATCGTGCCGTTGAAACCGCCAACTGGCAACGCGCTGATCAGCGGCGAAGTCGCCGCCGCGTTTTGGGCCGAAACAAGAGCCTCGGCCAAGGTCCGCGGGTCAATTCGGTTTTTTCGTGAAAGTCCGCTGCCGTCATGCAGTTCGAGACCTGAGGTTGACACCCCAGCTGACTTCAACGCGAGCTTGACCGTCTCGGTTCCGCTCTCGAACGAGCCCGGTTTGCCGGCACCGATCGCGGCCTGGCGCAGCATCACTTCGGCGACCTCGTTGTCCGAATCAACCAACATGCGGTCGAGGATTCTGGTGACCGGTGCGCTCTTGACCCGAGCAATGACCTCTGCCGATTCGGCCGCCTCGGCCGGCACTGGCGCCCCGGTGACTTTGACGCCGGCGGCCCGAAGTTCGACGGCGAAGGCGGCCGCTGCGGCTGCTGCTGGGTCGCTGGACCGACCTAGCCCGACCCGGCCTCGATCAATCCAGAGCGGCGACACCGGCGCGACGATCTGTGAACTGACATAGGTCGATTCCCAGCCGCTGCTGACCGCAGGTCCGGTAAAAAACGAAACGTCGTAGCCCAGCGTCACCGGCGAGTCACCAAGTTTGGCTGCCGCCAACTTAGCCAGTCTGGCGAGGCTGGCTTTTTTGACCGTCGTGGCTTTGACTTGCTTTGCCGTGAGATAAGGATCGCCGCCGCCAACGAGCACGACCTGATTGCCTTGCAACACCGCAGTCGTGGCGAACTGAGTTTCCGGGCCGAGTTCGGCAAGGGCGGCGAAGGCGGTGAGGACTTTGGTGGTCGAGGCCGGCGTGAGCGCGCCAGACCCACTTTGTGCCAGCTTTTTTCCGTCACGGGCGTCAAGGGCCACGAAACCAACCCGCGGGCCGAGAGCGGCCGAATCCAGCGAGTCGGCCACGGCTGCTTGTACCGCCTTGGCATCGATTGGTTCGGCCGATTCAGCTATCGGACGGTCGGCCGCGACAGTCAACTCGACGATGCCTTCTGGCGCAGTTACGAACTCGGCCGGACAGGGCCCGTCACACAAAACTGAATTGAGGTCACCTCGTACGTACAACAGCGCGACCGCGGCCAGAGTGACCAACACCAAGGTCGGCAACACCCACGGCATGTGAGATTTGTCGCCCCTGCGGCTATGTCCTAGTGTCACGTGGGCCAGAATAGACAGAACCAAAACCAGTACAGCCGGAGGAACCGTGTTTTTCGACGTCACCGTGGAGATCCCCAAGGGCGAGCGCAACAAGTATGAGCTCGACCATAAGACCCACCGCATTCGCCTGGACCGCACACTGTTCACTTCGATGCAGTACCCGGCCGACTACGGCTTCATCGACAACACCCTGGGCAATGACGGCGATCCGCTTGACGCGCTAGTCATCTTGCCGTTCCCGACGTTCCCAGGTTGCGTGATCGAGTGCCGCGCGATCGGCATGTTCCGGATGACTGATGAGGCCGGCGGCGACGACAAGATCCTGTGCGTTCCGGCGCAGGATCCTCGCCACGAGCACACCCAAGACGTGGGTGACGTCTCCGATTTCGACTTGAGCGAGATTCAACACTTCTTTGAGTCCTACAAGGACCTCGAACCGGGCAAGTCGGTCGAAGAGGGTTCCGACTGGGTCGGTCGCGCTGAGGCTGAAGCCGAAATTGCAGCCAGCATTCAGCGGTTCAAGGACAACGGCGGCTACTGAGCCACCGCTGGTTCGGCCACATTTCGACGTGGCCGAACCAGGTTCACCAAAACCTGGCTGAACACGTTCATTTCGATCTTCGGGTCCAATGAGTTCATGCCCGCGAGTCCGGCACCCAGTGCCAACAGCGCGGTTGCAACCTGATCGACCGGAATAGTCGTTTCTAGACCGGCTTCGTCAACGGTCGAGGAGATCAACTGCGAAATTAGTCGGCGAATCTCGCGGTGCCGCTTTACCAATTCGGTCGCGACCCACGGGTTGTGCCGCGCCACGGTCGCAAACTCGACTTCAAGAGTCGTCCATTGCGGATCGCCCATGCCTAAGCGAGCCCATTCGACGAACGATTCGACCCGGGTCTCGATTGACTTGTCATTGGTGAAAACTTCAAGGACCAGTCGCATTTTTTCGGCGTGAATAGCGTCTAGGACGGCCATGCAAAGTTCCTCTTTGCCGCCAAAATTCGAATAGACCGCGCCTTTGGAGAAGCCTGCTTCGACCGCGACCTTGTCCAACGATGTCGCCGCGTAGCCGTCTTGGAGGAACATCGTTCGTGCGACTTCGATGAGGCTGTCGCGCGTTTGCAACTGACGTTCGGCTCGGGTTGCTCTGAGCTGTGACACGGTGAATTTTCCTTTCGCGATCCGCACTCGCATACCGATGGTATCTGAAATCTGACAAGTGGCGTAGCGAATCGCAACTCGAACACTTGGCGCGCACGCAAGTAAGCGACAATGGCGCAGTGATCAAACCGCCTTCTGTTCAAGCCCACGCAGACGCCGCTGACCGATTGGCCGCCCTAGCAATACCCGGCGGCGCGCTAGGTCAACTTGGTCAAACGGCCCTGTGGTGGGCGTCGGTTCGCGGCGATGCCAACGCCGCACCGCCGAGTCGAGTGCGCGCAGTCGTGTTTGCCGGCGACCACGGGGTGGCCGCGCACGGAGTTTCGGCCTACCCGGCCGAAGTTACCGCCGCGATGGTGAGCGCATTCGTCAAACAAGTCGCCGGAGTTTCGGTGCTGGCCCGCCAGCATGACGTCCATGTTCGAGCGCTCGACTTGGGCGTCAACGCGGACTTGAGCGACTTCGGCCCGAGCGTTACGGCGTTCAAGGTGCGCTCCGGCACTGAACCGATCCACCTAGCTGACGCGATGACTGCCGAGCAGACGCAGCAGTCGCTCACCGCTGGCGCGACTATCGCTAACGAGGAACTGTCCGCCGGCGCCGACCTGCTGATCGCCGGGGACATGGGCATCGGCGACACCACGATTGCGGCCGCACTAATTGCCGCCTGCCTCGGCTTGGCGGCCGACGAAGTAACCGGTCGCGGCACCGGAATCGACGACTCAACCCTGGCAACCAAAACTGAGGTGATCGCGACCGCGCTGACTCGCACAAAACCCCGCCACGGCGACCCGGTAGAACTGCTCACTGCACTTGGCAGCCCCGACATTGCCGCCCAAGTCGGCTACCTCACAACGGCGGCCGAGGCCGGTTGTCCGGTGCTGCTCGACGGGGTCGTCTCCGTGGCGGCGGCGTTGGTCGCCGAACGCCTTCGCCCCGGGACCGTGAACTGGTTGTGGGCCGGTCACCGCTCAACTGAGCCGGCGCAAAGTTTGGCCCTAGCCGACCTCGGCCTGATCCCGCTGCTCGATCTTGGGATGCGACTGGGCGAAGGATCGGGGGCGGTGGCTGCGGTCCCGCTCGTGCGATCTGCTGCCCTGCTGTTGACCCAGATCGCCCGCTTGGACGAAATCTTGTGACGACAGTTTCGCAGAACGTCGTACGCGACGGCATCCGACTTTCGGTCGGGACGTTCACCGCGATAGCGATCAAAGCGCCGCAGCGAGTTGACCGCGACACGGCGCGAATCGCGTTGCTGATCGCGCCTATCGCAGTCTTGCCGATCGGCGTGCTGGTTGGCGTCGTCGCGTGGCTGGGCCACCTCGCCGCACTACCCAATATCGTTACCGGCGCGCTAGCAGTTGCCGCCGGCGCGCTCGGTAACCGCGCCTTTCACCTCGACGGCCTGGCCGACACCGTCGATGCGCTTAGTGCCTCCTACGACCGTGACCGTGCCCTGGCGATCGCTCGAACCGGAGACGTTGGTCCGGCCGGCGCCACCGCCTTAGTGCTGACCTTGCTGGTCCAGGCCGGCAGCGTTGGCGCGCTCGCGGCCACCACGTGGGGACCGGCACTAGTCGCGCTGTGCTGGTGCGCGGCTCGAGCCGCAGCCAGCGTTGGCCTTCGTCGCGGCGTACGTCCGGCCAGAGACGACGGACTGGGCCGCACGTTCGCCGAGTCAGTTCCGGTCGCCGCTGCGCTCGCCCAATGGTTACTGATCGCCGGCGCCTTTACCGCAGTTTTGTCGCTGCTGGGTTCGAACGTTTTCGCCGGGCCCGCGGTTGTCGCGGTCACCGCATTGGCGGTTCTGCTGCTAATTGGTCACGTCACCAACCGCCTCGGCGGAATCATCGGCGATGCCGTAGGCGCATGCGTCGAGGTGGCGTTCGCGGCCCTACTGGTGCTTTCCGTCGCGGCACTCTGACTTTGGCCCTGCAGCCCGACTTAGAGGCTAATCGCCCGCCCGGCGACCACTAACAGCACCTCGTCGCAGTCGAGCGCGAACCGCTGATTGACCTTGCCCAGCAGGTCCCGAAACAGCCGACCCGACCGGTACTCGGGAACGATCGACCAGCCAACCTCGTTGGTGACCACTACGACGTCTTCACGATGTTGGTTCATCGCCAACACCGCGTGCTCGACGCGAGTCCAAAACTCTGGCTCCCAGTCGTCAAGAGTTTTGTCCCAGCCGTCGAGTTCACCAATCATCGCGGTGACCCAAGTACCTAGGCAATCGATCAGCAAGGTGCCTTCGGCAGCCAAAATGGCATTGCCAAGATCGGCCGACTCCACTGTTGCCCAGTGCTCTGGTCGGCGTTCCTGATGAGCCGAAACTCGCGCCGACCACTCGGGATCGAGTTCGTCGTCACCGGTGGGACCGGGCGCAATATAAGTGACCATTTCGGCCGCCACGACGAGCGACTCGGCCAAAAACGACTTGCCCGAACGCACTCCGCCAGTGATGAGAGTTTTCACAAGGCAACCCTATGACCGCCGAACGAGTTTGGCCGTTTTTCAGCAGCTCATTTCCGGCGGCGGAAAATTACGATTGCCGCTGCACCGAGGATCGCGGCCAACGCGATCAGCACGATCACCGAACCCGATACCGCAACCCCGGTCGAATCAACTTCAACCTCAACTACCTGCTTACCGTCGTGGTCGCTGTCAGCTACGACTGCGTCTGCACGGGTCTGCGCGTTTGCCTCGGCCTTCACCGGAACGTCTTGACCATCCGCCATGAGGTGGTAGACCAAGGCCACAAAGTCACCCTCAGCGAGTTTGTATTCGCCCATGCCGGTCGAGGCATAACCCCACGGCTTTCCTTCCTTGGCGACCATGAACGCCCAATAGCCGGCACCGGTCAACTTGTCGGTGCAAAGTTCTTTGTCTTTAGTTGGCTGGCCGTCGATCCGGCAGACCATCGGCATCGTGCCCGTGGTCTGGACGACGTCCGTCCCAGTGCTTTCAAGGCCCTCCAGCGCGGTTTTCCCTGCAGCGTGCTGCGCGCAGACGATCTTGTCTTTGCCACCGAGTGAACCAAACTCCAGCACCACGGGGACGTCCTCTGCCGATTCGCAGGTTTCGTGGGCAGAGGCCGCCGCGGGCGCAAGCAGGACCGCGGCCGCAAAGATAAACAGGCCGACGAGTCGAATGAGCAGGTTTTTCATCAGGATTCCTTCGGTAGATACCGCGCCCGCCGGGCGGCGCGACGCAAGGTGGCCAGGACGGCCGGTCCGAGAAAGACGATCAACAGCGTATTGGTAATGGCGCGGCCAGTGTCCCAGCCCCAGGTTGAGGTCAGCAGCGTGAACACGACGAACCGGTGCAGATTCTCCAGGACTGGATCTCCCGGAACCATCGCCAGGGAGTCGGTGGCGCCGGGGATCGCGATGCCGAGGGTGAACGGCCACGAAGACAGATTCATCAAGAAACCGAACGCGTACGAGGCGAAGATCGCGTAAACCACCAACATCGCGATTTCCAATTTTGGGCCTACTCGCCGTGGCAGCAGTCCCGCGCCCATGCCCACCCAAGCCGCACACAGCATCTGAAACGGCAGCCACGGACCGACACCTGAGGTCAGCAACGCGGACGCAAAAAGACTCGTGCAGCCGAGCACGAAACCGAACCCGGCTCCAAAGACTCGGCCGCCGAGGATGAGTAGGAAAAAGACCAGTTCTATTCCTGCGACTCCAGCACCTAGCGGCCTGATGGCGGCGTTGATGGCGCTGAGTACGCCGAGCATGGCCAGCGCCTTGGAATCCAGTCCGCCTTCGGAAAGTTCGGCGACAACCACCAGAACCACCACTGGCATCAGCGCCATGAAAATGAATGGCTGGTCGACTCGGGTCTGTTCGGGCCCCGGCGTCAGGATGAGCGGCCAGCAGAGCATTACCAGCCCAGCGAGCGAAGCAGCGGCCAAGACCGCCGCCGATCGAAGAGTCATCGGCACCGCTGCCGAGCGCGGCGAACTGCTCATCAGGCGTCACCTCGACGAAGCGCATCAGCGACTTGAGTGACCGTCAACCACTCAGGACCTAGGACCTTTGAAACTTGGGGCGCAAACGCTGGCGACTCGGCCAAAACCGACTGGGCCGGGCCGACCGAGACCACTTCGCCATCAGCCATCACCATTAGTGAGTCGGCGACGCTTGCCACGAACTCGACGTCGTGGCTCGAAATAATGACGCCGTGGCCGGCCGCTGCCAACTCGTGCAAGATTTCAGCGAGCGCGACTTTGCCCGGATAGTCCAGGCCACGCGTCGGCTCGTCGAGGGCCACGACGAGTGGCTCGGCGCTCAACACCACAGACAGCACTAAAGCCAACTTTTGACCCTCGGAAAGGTCACGCGGGTGGCGGTCACCGACAATGCCAGGTGCTAGTCGGTCCAGAATCTTGCGGCAGGTGCCCGCGTCTACGCCGGCCTGGTCGTCGGCGGCAGCACACTCTCGATCGACCGTCTCCAGATAAAGCAAATCCGCCGCAGTTTGTGGCACCAGCCCCACGCGCATCCGCGCCTCGGCTGGCCGCAGTTTGGCCGGATCGGCCCCATCAACGTCTACCGTCCCCGAGGTTCGGTCCCCGGTTCCTTGGATCGCCCACAGCAGCGACGATTTGCCCGAGCCGTTGCGACCCATCAGCGCCAGGATCTCGCCCTTGCCGACCGTCAGGTCAACGTTCGTGACTGCGGGCAACTGGCCGTAACGAACTGTGATGCCTTTGGCCTTGAGCGCCTTCGGGTAACTCTTTTCGATGGCCGCAGGCGGGGCCCCAAGAGTTAAGTCCCGAGCTTTTCGCCTGGCCTCGCGCACGCTCAACGGCAGCGGCGACCAGCCCGCTAGTTTGCCCAACTGGATCAGCGGTGGCGCAACCGGCGAAGTCGCAATCAGTTCGGCCGGGTCACCACTTCGCACCCGATGTTCTTCCACGATTACGAGGCGATCAGCGAACGGAACGACACGTTCCATCCGGTGCTCAGCCAGCACGACAGTCAGCGCCAAGTCGTCGACCAAGCGAGCGATCGTGGCTAGTACGTCCTCGGCTGCCGTGGGGTCGAGCGCCGAAGTCGGTTCATCGAGCACGAGCACTCGAGGATGCATGGTCAGCACCGCACCGATCGCCACCCGCTGTTGCTGGCCGCCAGACAGCGACCGGATCGCCCGGTTGCGTAAGTGAGCGATGCCCAGCAGATCGAGTGTTTCCTCGACGCGGCGGCGCATCGTCTGCGGCTCCAAGCCCAACTGCTCCATGCCGTAGGCAAGTTCTTCTTCAACGACGTCCGCGACGAACCCCGAAAGTGGATCTTGGGCGACGTAGCCAACGAGATGGACGAGTTCGCGAGGTGGCCGACCAATAATCGACTCGCCGTCGAGCAATACGTCGCCAGCCAAGGTCCCGCCAGTGAAATGTGGCACCAACCCGTTGAACAGTCCCAACAAAGTCGACTTGCCTGAACCGGTGCGACCGGCGACGAGCGCAAGTTCGCCCTCGTCAAGTTGCAGGTTCACGTCGGCCAGCGTCGGCTCGGCTTCTCCGTCGTACCAGAACGTGATCTCGTCAAGCTTGATCATTGGCCTCACCGTTCCTTGGATCGTGAGCGAGTGGGGCTTGCGGGGCAACAAACACTGGCAGCACACCAATTGCCGCGATCAGCAGTGACGCCATGCTAACTGGCGGCAGACCTGGCACGTCGGGGAAGAACACCTGAATCTGCTGCCCGGACATGACTTTGAACCCGATGGCTACGGCGATGCCCGAGGCCGCCGTCAGGTACTCGGCCAACTGCCAACGACCCTGCCGATAGCGGGTTCGTTGGACTCGCTTCCCGGCCGACCGCAATGCGAGCACGGCGAGAACTATCCCGCCAGCGAGCATCGGCCAGGCCAAAACTCGCGGCGCGGTGCCGTCAAGGTAGCCGTAGGATCCGACGCTGAGCGCGAACAGGCCAAGCAGCATCAACGAACCGGTGATGAACCTCGACCCCCGCGAAGCGTCGCCGGACCGGCCGTAGCCGCGTGCATCCATGCTGGCCGCCAAGGTCATCGACCGGTCCAGTGCGTCCTCGAGCACCGGGATGACTATTCGATGCATCGCCCCGGTGCCTTTGCTGGCGTCCCCACGAAGTCTGCGAGCCCGGTTCACCCGCCGAACGCTTTCGGCCAATTGCGGAAAAACCGAGACCGCGACAACCAAGGCCGCCCCCACCTCATAGAGCGCTGGAGGCGCGGCGGCCAGGAGTCGTTTGGGGTTGGCCAAGGAGTTTGCCGCACCAACGCAGATGATCAGCGCGGCTAGCCGAAGGCCGTCGTAGAGGCCCAGCAGCACCTCGTTGACGGTGACATCGCCGAGCAGCTGAATTCCGCGGGCGACTTCGGGTAGCGGGATCTCGGGCAAGTGGAACAAAATCTGGTCGCCGGGCATCGCACCACCGCCGAACAAGACCCGAAACACCACCCGCATGACCACGATCAACAGGCCGAAGTACAGGTAGTACCGAAACGACAATGCCCACGGCGCATCGCCGCGACAAGCCCCAACGACCAGTGCCGCGATCGCGATCAGCAGCAGGATTAGGAAAGGGTTGAGGGCAAAGGATGCCCCGGCGGCCAGCCCCAGCGCCCAAAGCCACCAAGCACCCGGGTGCATCTCTCGACGCATCCGGGTGCTCGTGGCCGCCTTGGCGGGTGTTGACTCGCGTGGAGTCGGGGTTTCGATGTTCAAATTGCGATTCTATTCAAGCCTTGCGGCGGCGAACAATGACGAACGTGGCCGCTCCCAGAATCGCTAGTACCGCAACTGCGGCCAGCCAAACGTCGGCGCCACCACCGGACTCGGCCGATGAGTTCACCGGATCGACGCTTGTTTGTTCGGCGGCCGCGGTGTCGTCAGTGGACACCGTTGCCCCAGTTGCTGGCTGCTGCGCCGAGGGCGACGTCGTTGCCGAAGCCGACGGCCCGGTTGTCGGCGCACTGGCACTCGGGGCCACCGATGAAGTCGCCGACGTGGGCTTGGAATTAGGTGCGGGCTTAGGCGTCGGTTTCGTGGTCGGCTTCGGTGCCGCCGCCTGCTGCGTGATCGGCTTCATCGACGGCCACGTTTTCGCGTCCGAGTTCTGGAAAACGAACGCCACCCAGCCACCTTTTGGCACGTCCAGCGAGTCCACGCCCAAACTGGAGTAGATCCACTTTCCGGATTTGCCGTCCGACCAGAACAGCCCCCAGTACGCGTCAGCAGGTGAGGTGACGGTGCACGGGTCGCTGGCTGGCGCCCCGTCCACTCGGCAAACGAATCCCGGCGACCTCTTCGCATAGCTCAGCGTGTGACCGGCCGCGGCAAAGTTCTGGTTTGCTTTGCCGCTGTCATTGCGATCGCAGCGAACGCCACTGCCAACGACGACCGTTACCCCCGTGCCGGCTGCGCAGCCCGCTGCAGTTGCTGGGGCGGAGAGTCCGACCACGCTGGCAGCGGCCCCAATGAGGACCGCCACCAGCAGGCGCATGGAGCGCAAAGTCACTTAACAACCTTGAAGGTTTTAGCGCCCTTGCGGTTAGCGAATGCTCCAGTGACGGTGATCTTGGCTTTGCCGGTCTTCTTGCCGACCTTGATCGAGGTCTTGAACGAGCCCGCCTTGTCCGCCTTGCCAGTACGAACCTGCTTGCCGCGCAGGTAGACCTTCACCGGTTCACCGGCGGCCAGACCCTTGATCGTGACCTTTTGGGACTTGCCGCGCTTGACCTTGGACTTGGCGACCGAGACCTTTGCCTTCGCTGCGCCAAGGACAGTCGTTTTGGTCGAACCGACCCGATTAGCGCGCGCACCTACGACGACGATCTGGCGAACGGCGGTGCCGGCCGGTGCCGTCAGGGTCACCGAAAGCGGGCCAGTTGCCGGAACCGTACCGGCGACTTGAGCACCGCCGGCGAACTTGGCGGTGAACTTCTCGCCCGCGGTCAAGCCGGTTGCGGTCACGTTGACTTTCGAACCGGCAGCGGTGAACTGCTGCGGGCCCGAAAGTGCAACAGTCGAAGCCGGCAGTTGAGCGTTCACTCCAACAACGGCACCGGTGGTCGAGCGGATCCACTGGTCACGCGTTTCGTCGGTGATGCCGCCGGCCAGTCCTGCAGTTAGCGCGGTCGCGTCATACGCAATCGCGCCCGTCTCGGTGGCCAGCGGGCCAGCTTCGGCTGCCGCGTCCGTCACCTGGTGCTTCACGAGCCAGCCCGCAGCAGAACCGGCGGCGCCAGTTTGACCAACCTGGGCAAGGTAGGCCGCAGCCAGACCGGTCGAGTTGCTGTTCGAAACTCCGTTGCCGATGAACGAACCGTCGGCCTGTTGGGCCGCCAGTAGCGCCGCGGTTGCCTTCGCGATTTCATCGTCCAACCCAGCGATTCCGGCGTCCTTGGCCTCGATCAAGGTCTGGGCCGCGACCACGGTGGTGTCCACCTCGATCACTGCCGGGCAGGCGGCAGCCAGGTTCTGTTTGAACGAGCCGTCCTCACACTGGTTGCTGGCCACGAACTCGACCGACTTGGCCGCTTCGGCGCTTTCTTCGCTCAGCAAAGCGCGAGTGGCGAAAGCCTGACCGAACAGGCCGTAGGTGTTCGCCGATTCGCCGGTCGCGTCGTTCGTCTCCTGCTCGATCTTGGCGATCAAGTCGGTTCCGTTCACGTCAGTTGCGTCGCCGCCCGCAGCCTCAATCGCGAGCGCGAGCTTTCCTCCCGACCCTGGGCGGAACGTGACCGAGGTGCCGTCGTCATACGTGGTGTAAGCGGCGCTGTTGGCCTTAACCGCGTTGACGATCTTGTTCTGGGTGGCGGTTCGAACGCCGAGGTCGTTCAAGACGAAGAAGACGTCCAAGCTCAGCCCGTAGTCGTCGAAGCCGCCCCAGTTCGGGTTGTGAATCAACCCTTCGTCTGAGAGCTGGTCTTCAAGCCAGCGAGAGGCCGAGTACGCATAGGAGTTGGTGGCGGCGTTCGCAGCGGGCGAAATGATCGCGGCCGTTGATAGGGCAACAGCGCTGCCGGCGAGCACTGCCAGGGCGCGTTGACGTAGGGGTGACTTCATGGTGTTCCTTCCCGCTGCAAGGCGGGAGGGGCCGAAGCGCCACCCGCTGTATTCCTCGACAGCGTGCGATGGGTTCCCAACAGGCAGGTGCTCCGGCTCTACCGACTAGCGGCATTACGGTTGCGGGTCAGCGCCGGATTCGCACCGGCTTCCCCTGACACTGCGGGATTTAGTTTTTTGACAGGCAACATCCTAACAGCGGTGGTTCAGGTCGATTTCGGCAAGTAGCGTGAGCCCATGAGTCCCGGTGACGAACTTCGCAAAGCAATTGACGGCAAATGGCGCCATGTCCGCGAGCAGGGGCGAACCGACCTCGCGCGATTGGATCTGGCCTACGATCACTCGCTGGGCATGAGCCAGGCCCGCGAGCGGGTCTTGGGCCAACTGAAACAACTCGTACCAACAGGTATCCCCGCGGCCGGGTTCCGCACCGAGAACGGCGGCACCGGCGACCCCGGCATGGCGGTCACCGGCATCGAAATGCTCGCCCAGTTTGATCTGACCTTGATGGTCAAGGCCGGGGTGCAGTGGGGGTTGTTTGGCGGCGCGATCGAGAACCTCGGCACCGCCGAACACCACCAGGCTTATATTCGTCCGCTCATCAACCTAGATTTGCTCGGCTGTTTCGCGATGACCGAAACCGGTCACGGCAGCGACGTCCAGAGCTTAGAAACCACCGCCACGTTCGACCCGGCAAGCGACGAATTCGTGATCAATTCGCCGACGCCGTCGGCACGCAAGGACTACATCGGCGGCGCGGCCGAGCACGCCCAAATCGCCGCGGTTTTTGCCAGGTTGATCACCGCCGGCACCGATCATGGGGTGCACTGTTTCGTGGTGCCGCTTCGCGACGAAGCCGGCAACGACCTACCCGGGGTGACCACGAGCGATTGCGGTTACAAGGGCGGCCTCGGCGGCGTGGACAACGGCCGAATCATGTTCGACCACGTCCGCGTGCCGCGCGCCAACCTACTCAACCGCTACGGCAACGTCGCCGAAGACGGCACCTACTCCTCGCCGATCGAAAACCCGAACGCGCGGTTCTTCACGATGATCGGCACCCTCATCCGCGGCCGAGTCAGCGTCGGCGGTTCGGCTCGGTCGGCCGCCGAAGTCGCGCTCAGCATCGCCACTCGCTATGGTCTGCAGCGCCGCCAGTTCGAGGGCACCCCCGGTACCGAGACGGTGCTGCTGGACTACCGCGTTCACCAACGTCGACTGCTGCCGCTGCTGGCCGAGAGTTACGCCTATCGGTGTGCACAGAACCAGTTGGTGGCCCGGATGGATCGCCTGCAGACCTCGACAAATCCCGACCCCCAAGAGGTGCGTGAACTGGAAGCTCGGGCCGCGGGGCTGAAAGTGATTCAGACCGAGTTCGCCACCCGCGCCATCCAAGAGTGCCGCGAGGCGTGCGGCGGGGCGGGCTATCTGGCCGAGAACCGGCTAACGACGCTAAAGGCCGACAGCGACGTGTTCACCACCTTCGAAGGCGACAACGTCGTCTTGCTGCAATTGGTGGCCAAGGAGCTTTTGACCTCCTACGCCAAGGACGTGACCGGGCTAGATCCGGTGCAAATGGTTCGCTTCGCCGCCGGCACAGTCGCCGACACAGTCAAGGAACGGACTGCGGCCTCGCAACTGATTCAGCGTCTCATCGACGCCAGATCGCGCGACGACGAGCACAACCTGCTCGACCGGGGCACCCAGTTGAATCTGTTCGAAGACCGCGAACAGCACGTGATTGAGACCGCCGCTCGGCGGTTGCGCAAAGCCGGCAAGGACAAGGCGAAGGCCTTTGCTGCGTTCAACGCCGCCCAAGATCACGTGGTGAGGATTGGCCGCGTCCACACCGAACGCGTCGTCCTCGAAGCCTTCACCGCCGCGATCGCTCGGTGTGAGGACGAGCAGGCCACCGACATGCTGCGCGACCTGTGCTCGCTCTATGCACTGACTGCGATCGAGCGCGACAAGGCTTGGTTCATGGAACACAACCGAATTTCAGATGATCGCGCCAAGTCGGTAACCCGCGAAATCAATCAACTGCTGGTAAAGATTCGGCCTAACGTGCTGGCGGTTGTCGAAGGGCTTGGCGTGCCGGTCGAAACGCTCGGCGCCTCGATGCTCGATTGAGCCAGCGTCGAATCGCTACCTAGGCTTGCTCGCGAAGCGGCGACAAGAACTCGTTGACGGCCTGCTGCTGATCTTTGGGCAGCGCACCCAGGCCGAAATCCAGTTCGGTAAGTACCGCAGTCGACTGGTCGAGCACCCGTTTGCCAGCATCGGTTAAAGATGCCAACACCCGGCGCCGATCCTGCGGATCAGTTTGGCGGTCGACTAGGCCATCGGCGACCAGTCGATCCATCAGGCTTGTCACCGATGTCGGATGCACCATGAGCCGCTCGCCGATTTTCGACATGGGCAAAGACCCCGCCGAACTGAACGAAAGCAACCGCAATACTTCGTACCGGGCGAAGGTAATGCCGAACGACTTGACCGCACCATCGAGTTTGGCCAAGAGGATCTGGTGAACTCGCATGATCGATGTCGCCAGCCGCATTGAGGTGGCGTCGCCAATGCGCTGTTCCCAGAGCTCTGCCGCACGTTCGAGCGGGTCGAAGTCCAAGTCGGCCATGGCCCAACCGTACGCAAACCCAGTTTCATTTAGGGGCTCGACCTTGGAAATTACCAGCCCATTTCCCCAGTGGTCGGGCAAGATTAGCCCATGACCCGGATCGACGACGCCTTCGAGTCGGCCGAGGATGAGTTCGCTCATGAACTCGAAACCGAATACCTCGAACTCACCGATCCAAAGACCCGCCAACGCGAACGGATTTGGCAACTCGTCGATGGCGGTCTGCCGTTCCTAGTCTTCTACGCCGGCTATCAGTGGAGATCTGTCGTCGTTGGTGCGGTGGCCGCGCTCGCGGTAGCGGCCGTGCTCGCAGTGGTTCGCCTAATTCGCGGGGAAAGACTCATCGCCGTCGGGTTCGGCGCGTTCAGCGTCGCGCTCAGTTCAACGATCGCGGTGGCGTCTGGGCAGGGTCGGGGATTCTTTGTGACCGGGCTCGCCTTCAACACGATCGCTTTAGCAATTACGGCCGGTTCGCTGGTTATCGCCCGGCCGGTCACCGGTCAGCTCGCGCAGCGACTCGGTCGCGAACAGCCGACGTGGCGTAAGGAACCGAAGAGGTACCGCACCCATCAGAAGATGACCGCCTTTTGGGTGTTGCTTTGGATCCTGCACTTGGCTGTGTTGATCCCGCTGTTCATGATCTCGGCGGTTGGTGCGATGACCATGTTGTCGACCTTCGTGTTGAAGCCGTCGATCTTGCTGTGGCTGGTGATCACTTTCGCTTGGGGTGAGAGGTCTCGCCGCGCAGATGCCGACTCTTGACCAGTTAGGTCAAGGCCGGCGCGGGAAGCGACTGAAGTCCGGGGTGCGCTTTTCCTTGTACGCGTCGCGGCCCTCTTGCGCTTCGGCCTGGCCGTAGAACAACAGATTCGCGTCGTGGGCGAGTTGCTGGATGCCGGCGTAACCGTCCTCGTGGGCGTGGAAGCTGAGTTTGGACAACCGCAAGGCCCACGGTGAGAGCTGCAACATTTCTCGGCACCACTTGAGGGTTTCGGTCTCCAGCTCCGCGAGCGGAACGACTGTGTTGACCAGACCCATCTCTAGGGCGGTCGGCGCATCGTACTGGCGGCACAGGAACCAGATTTCTTTCGCCTTCTTCGGTCCGACGAGGTCCGCCAGAATGCTCGCGCCGTAGCCACCATCGAACGAACCGACCTTCGGGCCGACTTGGCCAAATCGCGCGTTGTCGGCGGCGATGGTCAGATCCGCAACGAGGTGCAACACGTGCCCGCCACCGATCGCCCAGCCGGCGACCATCGCCACAATGGGCTTGGGGGTGCGGCGCATCTGCACGTGCAAATCGGTGACGTCGAAGCGGCCAGTGGCGCCCTCGTCGACCTTGTAGCCCGAATCGCCACGCACCCGCTGATCACCACCGGAACAGAACGCCAAGTCGCCCTCGCCGGTCAAGATGATGACGCCGACGGACTCGTCGTCGCGGGCCAAAGTGAGGGCGTGCGAAATCTCTCGGATGGTCTGCGGGCGGAACGCATTGTGAACCTCTGGCCGGCGAATGGTGATCTTCGCGATCCCGTCCTCGGTCGTCTCGTAGCCAATATCGGTCCAGTCGCCTACTGCAGTCCACTCGGTCGTCGTCATGGGATCCAGCCTAGATTGGGTGCTGATGAAAGATGACCTCGGATTCGACGTGCCCACCCAAACTCCGGCAACGCGGGTGGTTTCGCTTGTCCCCTCACTTACTGAGGCGTTGGCGGCCAGTAGGCCCGACGCGCTCGTCGGCGCGACCGACTGGTGCATCAAACCGGCCGACTTGGCAGTCGCCCGCGTTCGAGGAACCAAAAACCCGAACATCTCGCAGATCATCGACCTGCAACCTGACCTAGTGATCGCGAACAAGGAGGAAAACCGCGAACTCGATGTCAGCCGCCTACGCGAGGCCGGCCTGAACGTCTGGGTCACCGATATCGAAACTCTCGACGAATCCTTCTCCTCGATGCGCCGGCTCTTCGAAATCGCGCTCGGCTGGCCGGTGCCCGACTGGCTGGCCGAAGCAGAACGCATTTGGGCTGAACCGGCGCCCCAGTTGGAGCTAACGGTCGCGGTGGCGATTTGGCGTGACCCGTGGATGGTTGTTGGCCGCGACACCTTCACCGGCGACCTACTCGGTCGACTCGGCGTCAAAAACCACTTTGACAGTTCCGAAGGCCGCTACCCGCACGTCGAATTGAGCAACTTGGACAACGTCGGTGTCGACCTCATCCTGCTGCCGGACGAGCCGTACGAGTTCAGTCAGACCGACGGGCCGGAGGCGTTCACCAACACCAAAACAGTGCTTTGCAGCGGTCAAGCGCTGACTTGGTACGGCCCGGCCCTGCTCACCTCGCGTGCCGAAATACTGGCCTCGCTCAGTCCTGGTCGTACTCCGAACTGACCTTGGCTGCGGCCTTCGCCCGCGCGACCTTGGTCGCCTCACGGCGAACCGAGGTCTTACGAGAAGGCATCCGCTTGGCGGCCTTGCGGGCTGCCTTCTTCGCCTTTGGCGAATCCGGCTCGCTGCCAGAAAGCACCATCGGCTCACGCGCGATCACGTACGGCGTCTCGCCGACGATCGCGTTGTGGCTGCGCCAAGAGAAGTACTTCAACGACAGATTGGTCATCGTCGCCAGCCGGTTGCGGTTGCCGAGCAACAACGCGACGTGAACGGTCACCCAGATGAACCAGGCGATAAACCCCTTCAGCCGTGGCAGGTACCTGACTTCGGCGATGGCCGAGGCGCGACCGATCGTGGCCATCGTGCCCTTGTCGAAGTAGCGGAACGGCTTTGGTTCCTTGCGGCCGCGCTCGCGAGCCCGGATCACCTTCGCTACATGCTTGCCGCCCTGGATGGCTGGCTGGCCAAGTTGCGGCAACGGCGAGTCGGGGTTGATCGAGACGTCGCCGATCGCAAAGACACCCGGCACTGAGGCGACTTCCTGATGCTCGTTAACTTCGATCCGCCCGCCACGGTTCTGCGGCACACCCCAATCCTTGACCGCTTCGTGGGCAGTCACCCCCGATGCCCAAACGACGATCCCGGCCGGGAGGAACTCCTCAACACCGTCGCGCGAGATCAGCACCCCGTCGCGGCGAACCTCCTTGACGGCGGTCCCCAAACGAAGGTCAACGTCACGCTTGCGCAGTTCTTTGGCCGCGTAGTTGCGAAGTTTGGGATGGAACGGCGCGAGCACATGCTCGCCCATCTCGACCAAACTGATGTGAATGCGCTTGCGGTCCAACTCCGGGTAGGTGGTCGGCATATCGAGGTTGCGCATCTCGGCTAGCGCACCGGCAGTTTCGACTCCGGTTGCGCCGCCGCCGACGACCACAATGCGAAGGTCCATGTCTTGGCCGTTGATCGCGGCGTCTTCAAGGTTCGCGAACAGCAGGTCGCGCAGCGCGAGCGCCTGCGAGCGGCGGTAGAGGGGCATTGCATGTTCTTCGGCACCGGGGATACCGAAGAAGTTGGCAGTAACGCCGTTCGCGAGGACAAGGTAGTCGTAGGTGACGGTGATGTTGCCGTCAAGCACGACCTTTTTTTGCGAATGGTCCATCTCAACAACGGTTCCCTTGACGAACCGGACGTTGTCTTGGTGAGCGCGAACCGCCCGCAAGAACCACGTGATGTCGCCGGGGTTGAGGCTCGCCGTGGCTACTTGGTAGAGCAGCGGCTGGAAAGTGTTGTAGGTGTGGCGGTCGATCAAAGTGATGTCGACATTCTCTTTGCGGAGTTTGCGAACTACCGCCAGCCCGCCGAACCCGCCGCCAACGACGACTACGTGCGGACGGGTGGGTGCTGAATCAACTGCCATTACTTCAGCCTAGCCCCGATTTTTACCGGAGTAGTAACTCAAAGCGGCAGTTGTGAGCAGCATCATGCTCACTGAAACCAGGCTTTGGCCTCTGGTCTGGTCAGTTGAACGATCACCACGATCGCGCCGAGCAGCCAGATGAGCCCCAACGGCAAGCCGATCGCCGCGGCGCCGGCGGTAACTAGGGTCGCAATCAACAAGGCGAGCCAGCCTGATCGCCTCCGAGTCGCCGCCAGAGCCGCTGCAGCCAAGGTCAGAATCGACACAACGAGCCAAAGTGCCATCACACCAGTAACGACGGTGACCAGTTGTGACGGCGAGATCCCCGAGGTCTTGACTTGCTCGGCCAGCATCGGCGACACCCGGTACTGGGCAACTATTTCGTCACGCAAGACAACCAGCACGAGCAGCAGCAGGGCAGAAAGGGACGCACCGATGAACGAACCGATGCCGGCGGTCAATAACGCGATTTTCACCGGCTTAGGCATGGCGCCGGGTTGGGTGGTCGGTGCGGCTTGGGCAGGGACGTATGGCGGCGGCGCGACCGCGCCAGCAGGCTGATTCGTTGGCGCCGACGGTTGAACCGGACCCGCCACCCCCAACGCAGGTGCAGCGCCCAACTGCAGTGGCACCTTCCCGTTTACGACCGCGAACCAAGACCTCGCCGGTTCATTCCACAGCAGGAACACGATCAAAATTGAAATCGCGACGGCAAACAGCCCAGCGACTCCGGCGAACATCGAAATGACTCCACCGGCCACAGCCAGCACGGTTAGTCCGATTCTGGAGGTCTGGTCGCCGCGGGCCGCGAACACCGAAAAAACTGCGGCCGCGATCGCGGCGATCAACAGCGCGATGGCGAACCACCGAAGCGTCGGCAGTAGGTCATCGATGTTGGTCTTCAGGCCGACGTCAGCCAAGCTTTTGTTCAACGCCTCCTGCATCTCGATCGAGCCCCAACTGGACAGCGCCTCGAACATGAGGATGGCAGTCATAACGCCGCCAATGCCGCCATAAAGGCAGCCCAAGGTCACCGAGCGTGGTCTGGGAGGAGTTTCGGGCACTCGCCGATTCTCCCAGACCACGCCAACAGAGCCAAAGCGGTCAGTTCGGTCGCACTACCAACTGGCCGGCAGCCTCGTCGAGGTCGATGAGCACCGAGTCGCCGTCGCGCACTTGGCCAGCGAGCAGTTCGCGGGCCAACCGGTCGCCGATCGACTGTTGGATCAGTCGGCGCAACGGCCGAGCGCCATAGAGCGGATCGAACCCGGACTCGGCCAACCAAGCCTTCGCCGCGGCGGTGACATCGAGCCGGATGCGTCGAGCCGCCAACCGCCGACCCAAGGAATCGAGTTGCAGATCCACAATGTGGGTCAACTCTTCGGTGCCGAGGGCATCGAACATGACTACCTCGTCCAAGCGGTTCAGGAACTCCGGTTTGAACGCCGAGCGAACCACCTGCAGCACGCTCTCGTGCTTTTGCTCTTGACTCAACTCCGGGTCGACCAGGTAGGACGAACCCAGGTTCGAAGTCAGAATCAGCATCGTGTTGCGGAAGTCGACCGTGCGGCCTTGACCGTCGGTCAGCCTGCCATCATCGAGGACCTGCAACAAGATGTCGAAGACTTCCGGGTGCGCCTTCTCCACTTCGTCTAGCAAGACCACCGAGTACGGCCGGCGCCGTACCGCTTCGGTCAGCTGGCCGCCCTCGTCGTAACCGACATAGCCCGGAGGGGCACCGACTAGGCGGGCCACCGAATGCTTTTCGGCGTACTCACTCATGTCGATTCGCACGATCGCGCGTTCGTCGTCGAAGAGGAAGTCGGCCAGCGACTTGGCCAACTCAGTCTTACCGACACCGGTTGGGCCGAGGAACAGGAACGAACCAGTGGGACGGTCAGGATCCGAGATGCCCGCCCGGGCTCGACGAACCGCATCCGAAACCGCTTGGACGGCGGACTTTTGGCCAATCAGCCGTTTGCCGAGTTCGTCCTCCATGTGCAGCAGTTTTTCGGTTTCACCTTCAAGCAGGCGACCAGTCGGGATGCCGGTCCAACTGGCGATCACCTCAGCGATGTCGTCGGCCCCGACTTCCTCATGGACCATGCGGTCGGTCGCCACCGACGCTTCGGCCGCTTGCGCCTCTTCGAGCTGCTTCTCCATCCCAGGGATCTCGGCATAGAACAGGCGACTGGCCGTCTCCATGTCTCCGGCCCGCTGGGCACGCTCGGCCGCAATCCGGGCTTCGTCGATGCGCTCCTTGATCTCTCCGACGGCGTTCAGGCCTTGCTTCTCGGCCTCCCACCGCTGACTCAGAGCACGCAGGGACTCTTCCTTGTCCGCTAGTTCTTGACGAAGCTTGGTCAGCCGTTCGCCGCTGGCCTCGTCCTTCTCGTTCTGCAGGTGCAGTTCTTCCATCTTCAGTCGGTCTACCGAGCGACGCAGTTCGTCGATCTCGACTGGGCTGGAGTCGATTTCCATCCGCAACCTGCTCGACGCTTCGTCGATCAGGTCGATTGCCTTGTCTGGCAGTTGCCGGCCCGGGATGTAGCGGTGAGAAAGCGTGGCGGCGGCCACTAGCGCCGAATCGGCGATCTCAACCTTGTGGTGGGCTTCGTACTTTTCTTTGATGCCGCGCAAGATCGCGATCGTGTCCTCGACGCTGGGCTCGTCAACGAGCACCTGTTGGAAGCGTCGCTCCAGGGCGGCGTCCTTTTCGATCGATTCGCGGTACTCGTCCAAGGTGGTCGCGCCGATCATCCGCAGTTCGCCGCGCGCCAGCATCGGCTTGAGCATGTTCGCGGCGTCCATCGCCGAATCGCCCGAAGCACCCGCACCAACTACCGTGTGCAGTTCGTCGATGAAGGTGACGACTTGACCGTCAGAATCCTTGATCTCGGCTAGAACGGCCTTGAGCCGTTCTTCGAACTCGCCGCGGTACTTCGCCCCGGCGACCATGGCGCCGAGGTCGAGGCTGATCAGCCGTCGCCCACGCAGGGACTCGGGCACGTCACCGGCGATGATGCGTTGGGCGAGCCCCTCGACGACTGCGGTTTTGCCGACGCCTGGTTCGCCGATTAGGACCGGGTTGTTTTTCGTGCGGCGGCTGAGCACTTGGATAACGCGCCGGATTTGTGAGTCACGACCGATCACCGGGTCGAGCTTGCCCTCGGCGGCCAGTGCGGTCAGGTCGATCCCGTACTTCTCCAACGAGTTGTACTGGTCCTCGGCGTCTTGGCTAGTGACGCGCGTGTTGCCGCGAACGGCCGCGAAGGCGGCAGTCAGTGCATCGGGGGTCGCGCCGGCGGAGGTGAGAACTCGTTGGGCCGGACCTTCGACGGTCGCGATACCGACCACCAGGTGCTCGCTGGAGACGAATTCGTCGCCAAGTTCGCTTGCCAGATCGATGGCACGCTGCAGCACCTCGTGGCTTGAGCGCGAAAGTTGCGCCGGAGCCGAACTTGCACCCTTGGCGCTTGGCAGTTTCGCCAGTTCAACTTTGATTGCCGACTCGACGACAGTCGGGTCGACACCGGCGGCGGCCAGCAGCGGGGCGGTAGTTCCGCCTTCTTGGGTGATTAGGGCCAGAAGCAAGTGGCTTGGTTCAACGACCGGGTTACCCGCAGCAGCGGCGTGCTGCATGGCTGCGGCGATCGACTGTTGACTACGCGTTGTCAGTTGGTTCAGGTCCATGTCCTAGTCAACGCCCGGAAGGTTGAGTCCATTCCGCTCAACTTTGCTAAGTGGCAACTTTTTTCCGGTTTGCTCAGCGGCGCAGGACCCGCAGACTGTCCGTGTGCCCGATTTCGGTGAAACCGTCGGCCAAAGCTCCCTGATAAATATGGAATGGCGCCTGCCCGCCGTCATTCGGATCTGGGAAAACGTCATGGATGATCAGCACGCCGCCGTCGCGCACATGCGGCGCCCAACCGGCGTAGTCAGCTTGGGCGGCCTCCTCGGTGTGGCCGCCGTCGATAAAGACTGCGTCCAGTGGGGCCTGCCAGAAGGCCGCCACGGTGGCCGAGCGCCCAACGATCGGCACGACTACGTCTTCGAGGCCGGCCTCAAACATCGCGCGGCGAAACACCGGCATCGTATCGAAGGCGCCAGTTTGGGGGTCGACCAACGAAGCGTCGTGGTACTCCCAACCTTCTTGATGCTCTTCGGAACCGCGATGGTGGTCGACGGTGACTAAGGTCGCGCCCGCCTGGCGGGCGACATGCCCCAAATGGATCGTCGATTTGCCGCAATAGGTGCCGATTTCGACCATCACCCCGCCGGGCAACAGGTGCTCGGCGGCGGCCGCGCGAAGAGCAGCGGCCTCGTTGTCGGGCAGGAACCCGCGAACTTCGGCGGCGAGCTTGGTCAGGTCGGCAGGCAAGTCAGTCACGTGCCGCACTCTAACGACCCACCGATTGAGTCTTCGCCGGTCCTCTGGTCAACTATTCGCGTGGGAACAATTCGCGCGGCCGGAGTGGCCGGATTCGCACCGCTGGTTGTCGAACTTGGTGGCGACCCGGCCGACTTACTTAGGCGCGTGGGTCTGACTCCCGACGCGCTCGATGACGCTGACACCCCGATCGACGATGGCCTGTTGACCGACCTGTTGGACTTGGCCGCAGCAGAACTGAACGAACCGAACTTCGGTCTGCTGATGGCAAACAAGCATCAACTAGAGATGCTCGGCCCGATTTCGATCATGATGGTCAACTCCGGCACTGTCGCCGAAGCGTTCGCGCTGATCAACCGGTATCTGGCGTTTCACTCCCCTGACGTCCGGGCCACGCTCGAAGCCGACCCGCACGGCCGCCCAGATGTCGCCGCCCTGAACTATCAAGCGGCCAAAGGCGGACCGCCACTTGTGCACCTTACCGACGCCGGCATGGGATTTGTGCACAACTCGTTTACCACCGTATTCGGGCCCGACTACGGCCTGATCGAAGTGGACTTGCCGTTTCGCCCAGGCGGCGGGGTGCAGGCTCACGAGGAGTTCTACGGCGTGCCGGTCCACGAAGGTCGGCCTGCAGCGCGTCTCTACTTCCCGATTGCGCTGCTCCACGCCCAAATAAGCGGCGCAGACCGCAGCATTCGCGACGCCGCCAGAGCACGCCTCGACGAACTGCTCGCCGCCGACACCGAGGACATGACTGGCCGCGTGCGCGGCCTGGTGCAGGCGACGCTGGGGGTCACTCCCGTAGACATCGAAGACATTGCCGAGTTTTTAGCGATGCACCCCAGAACCCTGCAGCGGCGCCTCGAGGACGAAGGCACGGTGTTTTCCAAACTGCTCGACGACGCTAGGCGACGGCGAGCCCACTGGGAATTGACCCAAACCGACAACCCTGTTTCGCAGATCGCCGAAAACGTCGGATTCGGCCACCAGTCGACGCTTAGCCGCGCGGCGACCCGCTGGTGGGGCGCGACTCCGCTGCAGGTGCGACGACGACAACGCGAGCTTGTCGCCAAACCCTGATCGCGATTCTGAGGCGTGCGTCACAATCGGGAGGGAACTGCTGAGAGGATCTAGTTGTGCACACTGACGTTGACGTCCTGATTGTTGGTGCTGGCCTGTCCGGCATAAACGCCGCCTACCGAGTCCACGAACGCAACCCCGGTGCTTCGTACACGATTTTTGAGGGCAGAGATTCCCTCGGCGGCACGTGGGACCTCTTCCGGTACCCGGGAGTTCGGTCCGACTCAGACTTCTTCACCTTGGCCTTCCCGTTCAACCCGTGGCGCGGCAAGGAAGCGATCGTCACCGGGGAGCAGATTCGCGACTACCTCGACGCCACCACCCGTAAGTACGGCATCGACGGGCATATCGAATACAACACCCGAGTCATCTCGGTGGATTGGTCCAGCCAAGACAAGCGTTGGACAGTCACCGCCGAGCGGGGCGGCAAACAGTTCGAAACGACTGCCCGGTTCGTTGTTGCCTGCACCGGCTACTACGACTACGAAAGCCCCTACGACCCCGGCTTCGCCGGGATCGAGGATTTCACCGGCGAGGTGGCCCACCCGCAGTTTTGGCCCCAAGATCTCGACTACTCGGGCAAGAAAGTCGTCGTGATTGGTTCGGGCGCCACGGCCGTCACGGTGGTGCCGGCGATGGCCGAGAAGGCCTCCTCGGTGACCATGCTGCAACGCACCCCGACCTATATTTTGGCGCAGCCTTGGACCGACCCAATCGGTGATGTCGCGCGCAAAATACTCCCGGCCAAGTCGGCCCACTATGCGATTCGGGCGAAGAACACTGGCCTGCAGTGGGGGCTTTACCAAGTTAGTCAGCGACGACCGAAGTTCGTCCGTTCGCTGATCCGCAAGTTGGCCGTTCACGGCGTCGGTGGCGACTCCGAGCTCGTTGACGAACACTTCAACCCGCCCTACGACCCGTGGGATCAACGGCTTTGCATCGCTCCTGGCGGTGACTTCTACGCTGCGATCAAAGCAGACAAAGCGACTGTGGTTACCGACCAAATCCGTCGCTTCGTCGAAAAGGGAATCGAACTTGAGTCCGGCGAGGTCCTCGAGGCCGACATCGTCGTACCGGCGACCGGACTAGCGCTGAAGGTTTTTGGCGGGATCACCGCCAGCGTTGATGGCCGCACGGCCGATCCGGCGAATCAGGTGGTGTGGAACGGCGCGATGATGGACGAAGTCCCCAACTTCGCCTTCTGCATCGGCTACGTGAACCTGTCGTGGACGATGCGCTCGGACATGACGTCTCGGCTAGTCGCCAAGGTGGTCGAGCGCTTGCTCGCCGATCCCGAGTTGGTGGTCACGCCGCAAAGCGGCGGCATCGAAGCCGAGCGGCCCCTGTTCGACATGGAGTCGGGCTATTTGGCTCGTGGCGCACACCTGATGCCACGCGTCACCGACAGCTATCCGTGGACGATGAAGCAGAACTTCATGGTCGACTCGTGGAACACCAACCGAGCTGACCTGGACGACGGTCTCATTTGGTCGACGGCCTCAGTCGGGGCCGCCGCGAACGCCTAGTGGCGTCGCGGCCGGTTACGGGTTTTGAGTCAACGACCGAGGAAGCCGGCCGCAGGCGTGAGTCCGGCGAGGGCGTCGGCCGCCAAAATTGCGGTGCCGGCAGTCCAGGTGGACAGTTCGACCGGCCAGCGCACCTGATCGGAAACCACTAGGCCAGTCCACCAGGAGCCGTCGCTGTCTCGAAGGTGCGAAATGTCGGCGAAAATCTTTTCGGCGGTCTCGCGCTGGCCGCTACGAACGAGGGCGAGCACCAGTTCGAGCGATTCGCCGCCGGTCACCCACGGGTTCACCGTCACACAGCGAACGCCTTGGCCGGCCAGCACGAATTCGTCCCAACGTTCTTCGAGTCGCAGTCGCGCCGCTTCGCCGTCAAGAACTCCGGCGAGCACCGGGTAATACCAGTCCATCGAGAACCGCGGCTTAGGCGTGAACAGCTCTGGCCGATCGGTCAGGGCCACCGAAATCTGCTGAGCAGTGTGGGCCCAATGCGGCCGCGGGTGGCCCCACACTTCGGCCAGTCTGGCGGCACACCGCAGGCTGAAGGCGATGCTCGCGTTGCCGGTGATTAGGCATTCGTCCGCGACTCGACCGTCGAGGCCGCGCGCCCAAGCCACCGGCCCGTCACCGCGTTGAAGTTCCAGGACTACGTCGACGGCTCGCTCAATCATCGGCTGGAACTTCGAGGTGTCGACCCCGAGCAGATGCAACTGCCAAAGGCCCGTCGCCGGGTAGGCGCAGTAGTTCGCGTCAACCTCATGCTCTTCGATGCCATCGTCGTCGGCGCCCGGCCAATACTTTCTGGCCCACGAACCGTCCGGCCGCTGGGCTCGACGCAGCCACTCATACGCGCCGAGTGCTTCGTCGACC
>JAKPAQ010000428.1 GCA_029779385.1 Actinomycetes bacterium
GTCCGGTTGCCAGGTACGAAATGACGGAACTCGTCGAACACGCCATAGTTCGGCAGATGGTGCTTGTCGTATCGAGTGACGATTGCGCCGCGATGCAATACTGAAGCGGAGTTCACTGGTGCGTTCTTCGGCAAACCGAGTCGATCGGGCACGTCGGTTGCTTGATCGAGATGACCAACGATGACAACAAGTTCGCTCATACCTTCGGCCACGAGGCGGTTCGCGAACTCCTGAACGGCCCACTGTGAGCGCCGAATGAATGCCAAGCGGTAGGCAAGGTCTTCGATCGGGTAGCCAGTTACTGCCATTTCAGGGGTAATTAGTACGTGCGCGCCGGCGGCGTGTGCTTGGCGCGCACTGGCCAGCAACAGTTCGAGGTTTGCGTCGATGTCGCCGACCACGGGGTTCAGTTGGGCCAAGGCGAGGCGAAGTTGAGGCACTTGTCCAGCGTAGTCGCGTGCCAGCGACGAGACGAGCAGCAACGCCCCTAGACTGACCGCATGGGTAAGCAAGAGGATTTTGTGCTCCGGGCGTTAGAAGAACGCGATGTCCGATTCGTTCGGTTGTGGTTCACCGACGTGCTGGGGTCCCTGAAGTCGGTAGCGATCGCCCCGGCCGAACTCGAAGGCGCCTTCGAAGAAGGAATCGGTTTCGACGGTTCGGCCATCGAAGGGTTCGCGCGCGTTCACGAGGCCGACATGTTGGCCATGCCCGATGCCTCCACCTTCCAGATCTTGCCGTGGCGTGGTGAAACCCCAGCCACTGCAAGGATGTTCTGCGACATCGCGATGCCCGACGGCAGTCCCTCCTACGCGGACCCGCGATACGTGCTCAAGCGAACGCTGGCCAAGGCTGCCGACGCTGGCTTCACCTTTTATACCCACCCTGAGGTCGAGTTCTTCGTCTTCAAGGACAAGCCCGAGCCGGGCAAGCGCCCAGTGCCGGTTGATGACAGCGGCTATTTCGATCACACCGCCCAAGGTGACAGCCAAGACTTCCGCCGTGAAGTAATCACCATGCTCGAAGCGATGGGAATTTCGGTCGAGTTCAGCCATCACGAGGGCGGGCCAGGCCAGCAGGAAATCGACCTGCGTTACGCCGACGCGCTGACGATGGCCGACAACATCATGACGTTCAGAACGGTCGTTCGTGAAGTTGCCTTGAGTCAGGGCAAGTGGGCGTCGTTTATGCCTAAGCCGTTTACCGAATTCCCCGGTTCGGGTATGCACACCCACGTTTCCCTGTTTGAGGGCGACGAAAATGTGTTCCACGAAGCGGGCGCGAAGTACCAACTCTCCGAGATCGGCCGATCATTCATCGCCGGTGTTCTCGAGCACACCCCCGAAATCACTGCGGTGACGAACCAGTGGGTCAACTCCTATAAGCGACTCGCTTGGGGTGGCGAGGCCCCCAACTACGTCAGCTGGGGCCACAACAACCGCTCAGCGCTAGTGCGGGTGCCGATGTACAAGCCGAACAAGCCCGGTTCGGCACGTGTGGAGTTGCGGGCGCTGGATTCGGCGTGCAACCCCTATTTGGCCTATTCGCTGATCCTGGCGGCCGGGCTAAAAGGCATCCAAGAGAACTACGAACTCCCTCCTGAGGCAGAAGACGACGTCTGGTTGCTTAGCGAGAACGAGCGGCGAGCGATGGGCATTTCACCATTGCCGCGCAACCTCGACGAAGCGATCCGGACAATGGAAAACAGTGAACTGGTTGCCGAAACGCTCGGCGAGCACGTTTTTGATTTCTTCTTGCGAAACAAGCGCGCCGAATGGCAGGACTATCGCTCGCAGGTGACCCAGTTCGAGATCGACCGGCTTCTGCCGGTTCTCTGAGGAGATCGTGGCTCGCAACAATTACGCCGATCCGGTCGCGGCCGAAGCAAATCTGGCCCGACTGACCGAACTGCCTGCCGAGGTGCTCGACCAGATCGAGACGGTGGCAGACCCAGATACTGCGCTCCATTCACTGGTCGCGATCATGGAGTCGGCCGACCGGGTCGCACTGGCGCGGCAGTTGCTCGCCGACCGCGGTTTTCGTGATCGGCTCTTGGTGGTGCTTGGCACAAGTCGAGCGCTGGGCGAGTTTTGGGCCAGGCATCCCGAATTTGTCGGTGACCTCGCCGAAGACAACCTTCAACTTAGAACCAAGACTGAAGACGAATACCGCGCTTGGTTGGGTCAAGCCCGAGACCCGGACGAACTTCGGGTGCTTTATTACCGCGCATTGACTGAGATCGCCGCTCGTGATTTGAACGCCTACGCGACTTTTCAGCAGTCTTCTGCCGAACTCTCAGATCTGGCGGTCGCCACCCTCGGGTCTGCGCATCGGCTGGCGGCCGGTGCTGAGCCAGATGCCGACCTAGTCAGCCTCAGTGTGATCGCGATGGGCAAGACTGGCGGCCACGAACTGAACTACATCAGCGACGTTGACGTGATTTTTGTCCACGAAGCCGTTGCGGGTGCTGACGATGACAAAGCCAACAAGGCTGCCACTCGGATGGCTGCGGCAATAATCAAAGTTTGCGGCGACCACACGGCTGAGGGGACGATCTGGGAGGTCGACCCGAACTTGCGGCCCGAGGGTAAACAAGGCCCGCTGACTCGGACGCTGAACAGCCACATTGCCTACTACGACCGGTGGGCGGCTACTTGGGAATTCCAGGCGTTACTCAAGGCTCGCTACGGCGCGGGCGACGAAGAGTTAGCCGGTCGCTACCTAGCAGAACTGCAACCATTGGTTTGGAAGGCGTGCGAACGCGAAGGTTTTGTGGTCGACGTTCGGGCGATGCGCCATCGCGTGATTGAAAATATCCCCGCGGGCCAGCGTGAACGCCAACTCAAGTTAGGCAGTGGTGGGCTTCGTGATGTTGAGTTCGCCGTCCAGTTGCTGCAACTCGTCCACGGGCGGTCCGATGAGGAGATCAGGAGCCCTACTACGTTGGTGGCGCTGCGTTCGCTGACAGAGCGAGGCTATGTCGGGCGCCGCGACGGGTCGGCCTTGGAGGAGGCCTACGAGTTTATGCGGGTGTTGGAACACCGGATTCAGTTGTTCCGGCTAAAACGAACTCACTTGGTTCCCGATTCGGCCGAAGACCTGCGTCGAATCGGCCGCAGCATGGGCTTTCGCACTAGCCCGGCCGAGAACCTTGTTCGCGACTGGCAGGCGCATCGGCGAGTAGTAAGTCGGCTGCACGAAAAGATCTTCTACCGTCCGCTACTCGAAGCCGTCGCGGCACTGCCCGAAGACCGCCTCACACTCAGCACGGCCGCAGCCGAAGAGCGGTTGGCCGCACTTGGCTTCAACGACCCACGCGCGGCGATGGCACATATCAGCGCGTTGACCGCTGGGGTTTCGCGGCGAGCGGCAATCCAGAAGTCGCTTTTGCCGGCGATGCTGGGATGGTTTGCCGAGTCGCCGAATCCGGACTCCGCGCTACTTTCCTTTCGCCAACTGTCAGAGGATCTTGGCGATTCGCCTTGGTACCTGCGCAAGCTTCGTGATGAGGGCACCGGCGCCCAGCAACTCGCCCGGATGCTTTCGGCCAGTCAGTACGTGACGGAGTTAATTCGCCGCGCACCCGACTCGGTGGCTTTGCTGGGAGACGAAGACGCGCTAAATCCTCGCGAGTTGAACCGTCTTGATACCGAGATGGAACTGGCGGCCGCTCGTCATCGGATTCCTGACGGCGCGATCAGAGCGATCCGACGAATCAGGCGCCGCGAACTTTCGCGAATCGCCATGGCCGATGTACTGGGCCGACTAGATGTGGTCGAAGTTG
This sequence comes from Actinomycetes bacterium, assembly GCA_029779385.1. Next base: position 3,785 of record JAKPAQ010000428.1, read on the forward strand.
GTGAAGCTCTAACTGCGATCAACACCGCCACCCTAAAGGCGACCCTGCGTACGGCCGAAGCGGCGTGGGTTGAAGGGAACGGGCGTGCGCTGCCGACCCGTAATGCGATTGTGTTGATGGGGCGGCTTGGTGGGTTTGAAGCAGGTTATGGCTCGGATGCGGACGTTATGTTCGTGTACGAACCGGCTGACGGCGCTGACCCGGCCGAGGCGAAATCCTGTTCGCTCTGGATCGCCCAGTTGCTGCGCAAGATGCTGGCCGCCCCGGGCAGTGATCCGGCCCTGGAGGTCGACGCTGATCTACGGCCGGAAGGCAAGAGCGGTCCGCTGGTGCGGTCGTTTGCGGCCTACCGTTCCTATTACGAAAAATGGGCCGACACGTGGGAAGCGCAGGCACTGTTGCGAGCCAACCCGGTCGTCGGCGACGAAGACCTTTGCCAGCGGTTCGCCGAACTTATCGACCCGATTCGCTACCCGGCTGAGGGATTGAGCGCAAACCAAATCCGCGAGATCCGCCGGATCAAAGCCAGGGTAGACAACGAGCGACTCCCGCGCGGCGCGAATCCGAACACCCACCTCAAACTCGGGCGCGGGGGCTTAGCGGACGTGGAGTGGACGATCCAGTTGCTCCAACTGGAACACGCATATCGGGTACCCGGGTTGCGCACGACCAGGACGCTCGCGGCAATTGAGGCGGCGACCGAGGCCGGACTCTTGATTCAAGAAGATGCTGACTCGCTGACCGAGGCGTGGCGCATGGTCACCAGGATCCGCAACGGCGTGGTTCTGTGGCGGGCTAAGCCCTCCGAATCCATGGTTGAAACGGCCGGCGATCGGGCCAGTTTGGCCTACCTGCTGGGCATCGGCCAAGATCAGACTGAAGAAATGGTCAACCAGTACTTGCGAGTGACGCGACGGGCGCGTCAAGTGGTCGAGAGAGTTTTCTACGAATAAGAGTCCTGACTCGATTTGGGCTACCCTGTGGTCATGGTTGCTCGAATAGTCGCGGTTGTTCTAGTCCTCGCGGGGACACTGTTTTCGCCGGCCTTTGCGGATGGGTCAACGCCAGGTGACGATCCGTCGACAGAACCAACGACAGAACCGACAACGTCTCCCACGACGGAACCGCCGCTGCCGCAGATCGTAGTTCGTGAACGCCCACGGGTGAGCGGTACGGTTCGCTTTGGCCGTCAGGTCACCCGCACAGTTGGAAAGTATTCGGTCAGCAGCCTCACCTTGAACACCGTCTGGTTGCGTGACGGGAAGGCGATTCCAGGGGCAAGGTCGGCCAAATACAAGATCCAGGTCAGAGACGTCGGTCACCAAATCTCAGTCAGAGTCACGGCACGAAGGGCCGGCTTTCTTCCAGTGACCAGCGAGTCCAAAAAAAGGACTGCAAAGCATGTGCGAGATGTTCGCCGAACAGTCAAATACACGGTGGTCACCCGTGGTGCGATAACTACAAATGTTCAGACTTTTCGACGCCAGGTTGACGAGACGCTAAACGACCCAAGGGGCTGGCGGGCAGCGGGGATAAAGTTCACCCAAGTTAAGTCCGGCGGATCGATGACCGTTGTGTTGGCCCAGGCTTCAAAGGTGCCGACCTTTTCAAGCGGCTGTTCACCCAACTGGAGTTGCCGCGTTGGAAGAAACGTGATTATCAATCAAGAACGTTGGAAACACGCCTCGGGTGCGTGGAACGCCGCGAAGGGCTCAGATTTGCGTGGCTACCGCCATATGGTCGTGAATCACGAGACTGGGCACTGGCTTGGATGGCACCACAAATCCTGTGGCGGTAAGGGGAAACTTGCGTCGGTCATGATGCAGCAGTCCAAAGGTCTAAAGGGCTGCAAGTTCAACTCGTGGCCAAAAGGGCCTGAACGAAACGTGCCCCGCTTCCGCTGAGGGAAACGGGGCACGCAGTCGCAGAATGTTTCACGATTCTAGAATCGGTGCACATTCCTTGCTTGATTCGATGGCCATCTTTAGGCCTTCATCTGATGCGCTCAGTTCGATTAGCGGACCTTGGTAGGTGGCGGGGTCAGCCAGGTCCTCGCCGAGTTCCAAAATGGCCTTTTGAAGTTGGTCTTCGTTTGAGGCTTTCGCTTTCTGGAAGCGGGTGGCAATCCCGTCGAGAGTGGTGGCGGCAGTTTCTAGGGACTCTTGGGCCTTTGCGTAGCCGGCCTTCGCTTCCGCGCTGGCGTCCGGGGGAGTTCCCGCATCAGCGAGGATCTTTTGCTGTTCTTCGAGCCGGCTGCCAAGTTCGTCAAGGAAGCCAGATATCGATGCGCTTACTTCGGCAGCAGTCGCGCCGGCGGTCGCCGGCGGTTCAACCTCGGCAGTTGTCGCCGCACGGTTCTTGCAGAGACTGGCAACCCACTCTTGTTGGGCGCTCGCATCAGGTTCGGCGTCGCCGCCGCAGCCGCGTAGCGTCAACCCGGCAGTCAATGCCACGGTTGCCAGAGCCGAACTTACTGTTCGTGTCATTTGCATTCCTTTGAGTCCACCTGCGATTACTGAATGAAGCTGGGTCCCGCCGCGAAATGCGGCGGGACCCTGCTCGGATTTCATCCGATGATCGTCACACTGCTCACGGAGCGAGGGTGGCGGACAATACGTTGCCCGGGCCGGTCGCCTGCTTGGAGAGCAGGTCGTTCAGCAGGCCACAACCCTGGAGCTTCGCCACATCGTAGGTGCCGCTGACAGCGCCACCCTTGAGTGCGTGGAAGTTCGAGGAGGTCAACGTGATGTCAGACGGCTTCGACGTCTGGCACTTCGAACCGCCGCCGAGCTTGAGGCCAAAGGCCTTGATCGAGGGGATCGAGATGCCGACCTTCGAGGTCGCAGTCAGGTTCTTGCCAACCAACTTGCCGTTGGTCTTGCCCACCGGCGTGAACACGAGTTCGGAGGTGACCGGCAAGAAGCCGAACGCCTTGAGATCAGCCTTGGTCTTGTCCAACTTCAGGTCAGCGGTGAAGTCACCGGAGG
>JAKPAQ010000430.1 GCA_029779385.1 Actinomycetes bacterium
GCCATCTTCGCGTACGTCTCACCGATGTAGGTAAACGCGAACGCGCCATTTCGAGTGTGCATCGCAGTCGTTGCTGGCACGCCCGTCATCGATTCACCCGCAGCGCCCGTATAGATGTCGACTCCGTCCTTCACCACGCGGACGATCACTGACTTCTGCTTGTACTTGGCGAGCGCACCATCAGTCAGCGCCTTGACCGCAGCAGTCTGAGTCGGGTCTGCCGACGCCGCGGAGGAACTGTTGTCGGGGCCAGCACTACCGTTCGAACAACTGGTGAGGATGAGAGCGACGACTGCCGCTGTGACGAGCGATGTGACTGTTGTCCGCTGGCGCATGAACGGAGTCTAGGCGGGACGAAAGAGAAGGCTGACGGGTCCACACACCACGTCGTTGGCGATTCGAAGTCGTGACGTCATAACTCTTGACAGTGACGTCATACTGATGTCATAGTGAAGTCATGGAACTTCAACCACTGATTGATGATGTCCGTGAGCAGCTTCTTACCGCGGCAGAGAACAGCGGCGAGGAAAGTCGCGAGGCGGCCGAACGAATGACGGCCACGATCGACTCAGCCCTGAGGCTCGCGCTGTTGGAGGCCGTTTCTGGAGCAGCTGCCGAAATCACAGTGGACCTAGCCCCCGGTTCTGCGGAAGTTCGGCTCCGCGGGCGCGACCCCGAGTTTGCCGTGACGTTGCCGAGCGACCAAGCGCCTCCACAAGAACCGATCGCTGCGCCCGTGCCCGTGGTGGTTGCCGATACCGATGACAGCGGAACTGCCCGCGTCACCCTTCGACTTTCCGAATCGCTCAAGACACGCGTTGAGGACGCCGCCGGCCGCGAAGGCCTGTCCGTGAACGCCTGGCTGGTTCGAGTGCTGACCGCGGCGACCGATACCACCCGGACTCACGCTCCGCCGCCCGCGACCTCCGGCCAGTCCTTTACCGGCTGGGTTCGCTAGTCCCACTCATCCACCCATCGATCAGGAGGAGCAGATCATGACTACTTTCCAAACCCCAGGACCCATCACTGCGTTCGTCGAAATCGGAAGTGGCGACATCAATGTCACCGCCAGCGATCGAGTCGACTCGGTGGTCACCATTCGGGCCCGCGATGCCGCCAAGGAAGTTGACATCCAGGCGGCCGCAAACGCCACCGTAGACATCATCGGTGGAGTCCTCACCGTGAAGACCGTGAAGGCGTGGAAGCGGCTCACCGGTCCCAGTCAGAAGGACGGATCGGTCATCGTTGATCTTGAGCTG
>JAKPAQ010000453.1 GCA_029779385.1 Actinomycetes bacterium
GGCTTCAAGCACTTGAAGCTGCAGCGCCACCGGCAATCCATCTTCGGGTCGGCGATAACGTAGCCGCACCAGGGCTTCGCCACCTTCGAGCATCGCCCGACAGGCCAGCGCCTGCAGTCCATAGAAGTCGGTGAGCCCTGCGGCATCGGCGTCGACGGTCCAATCACGCCACAGTGCCTGAATGGCTTCGCGTACCGTGGCCTCCGGCACCATCGATTGCGGCTTGATGCCGGTACCGATGGCGTGGGCCACGTAGGACTCGAGCGCCGAATTCGCCCAGGCATTGCGACGAACCAGATCACGGCTCTTGGCCCGCAGTTCATGCTGGGTGAAAAGCAGCGCCGCGACGGCACCGGGATTGCCAACTGACCAGGCCAGCGCACGACGACCGCCGCCCACCCCATCATAGGTGGGCGAGCCGCCGAAGAGCTTCCGGCCCATGCTGCGAAAGGCTTTGAACAAGCGCATCACGTGCCCTTCGATGTAGTGACCCGGATCTGCCGAGGTGCGCGGGGCCACAGACCGGTGTCAGCCGCTTGCTCGTAGAGGCCGCGTTCCACATCCAGAATGGCTTGGCGCAATTCCTCAACGGATCGGTACTCGACCGTCTTGTCGCCGAAGGTGACGCGCTTCTCGCCCTTGGCCAGCGCGGCTTCGAGGGCGCTGAGTTGTTCTTGCGTATAGGCCATGATTTTCTAGGCGACCTTGGTGGCCACGAGATGGCTGCCGGCCTTGACCACGGCGTTGGAGCCGGCAACCTCGGAAGCAAAGCGGATTTGTAGACTTCCCGCCGTCGCGCCAGTAATGACCAGGAGCGAGGCGGTAGCCAGCGTGTTGGCATTTGCTACATCAACCCCGGTCGTGGCGGCTCCCGTATCGGCAGCGCGCTGGTTAGCCAGCGTGCGCGCCGTCAGCGAAGTCGGCGTGTTCCACTGCGCCACGACCGTCGCTCCGGCAGGTGCCGTCTGGGTGAGGCGTATGCCGGTAGCGGTTGCTGCCGTCTGGAACATCACCTTTGCGTCAATCGTGTAGGTGCTGTTGGCCGCCAGCGCAATCGCCAGCGAAGTGACGTCGGCAAGTGTCTTCGTATTGTTGATGACATCGCCCGCAAGGCGAACCGTTGTCAAGCGCGTATCGGTGCTGCCGAGCAAGGTCATGTCGACCCAAGTCGTGCCGTTGCACCAGTACGGTTTGTTGTCGGTGGACAGACGCGCAATGACGCCGGCCAATGCGGCTGATGCGACTGGCAATACGGAGACGAGCGGAGCCGCCCGGTAGGCCAAGTCCTTCACCGATTACCCCATCACCACGACACGGTAGGCATTGCTGGCCGGCGCGGCGGCGAAGTTGAGTCGTGCCGAATTGGCCGTGGGCAAACTCACGTCGCAGTTCACCTGCTCGTAATTGCCGGAGGCTTGATAGACCTGAACAAGGACGTCGCGCGTGGCGAAGTTGTGATTGACGTCGAACTGCGTGGCGCTGCCGTCGCCAATGGTGGCTTGCGCACGACGCGTCTTGTTGGCCCAGGTGTTGAGTTTCAGCGGCGTAACAAAACGCAGATCGTCGGTGCCACCATCGGTTTCGGCCTGCGTCGCAATTTCGGCGATGCCGGAACTCGTTTCCGAGGCCGCGCCGATCGCGGCACCGAACTGCAACCAGGTCACCGACCCTGTGTCGAGCACGAAATTGACGACCGACTGCCGCCAACTCGTGCCCGCCGACGTACCTTCCTCGACCGTGGTGACAGCTTGTTCCAGTTCGTTACTGGTCGAGGCATCGAGACTGCGCGTCATGGCCACCGCCGCGCCGTTCCAGATGTAGAGGCCGTTTTCCGATCCAACCGTCTGAGCCTTGACCAGGATGCGGTCGCCGACGGTGAGTGTGATGCCGTCGATCGATGCGCCCGGCGACGAGAGGTTTACGTTGGCCTGACTCGCCACCCGGCACGAGTCCTTCCACGCCAAGCCTTCAACCGCCGAGTTGAGATCCTGCTGGCGTACTGGTTCATCCGGATTGACCGGGGCCGGTAGATTGCGGATGCGGGCGACGCCGCCAAAATCGAGATCAGAGAGTTGCTTGCGAGACATGGAGGTTTTCCTTTCAGGTGATCAGGTAAGACGAGCGATCCCGGCGATCGGGACGGCAAAGCGAATGACGAGTTGGTTGAAACTCGTGTGCACGACATCGGCCTCGACCTCGTTGCCGCCGGTGTCGAGAATCGTCACGGCGGGCCGCATGCCGAGGTTGTGGTTGATCGTCCAGACCGTGTTGGCCAGGGACTGCAAGTGCGTATAGGCCACGCCGCCGCTGGTGCTCCCGCCATTTCCTCGGGCGGCCAGTTCGTTGATCGCGGTGACCAGATTCGACTTGTCCAGCGTGTCCAACTGGTCGATGCC
>JAKPAQ010000501.1 GCA_029779385.1 Actinomycetes bacterium
GCTGCCGCACGCGCGGCCAGTTTGAGTGGACAGACAATAGCGCGCCTGCACTCTGACTACCTGCGAGCGGTTGCTGTTGAGGCTCTGGCCGACGGCGTCGTTTCTTCCGATGAGCAAGCCCAACTCAGCGCCGTCGCCGACGCACTGCGACTTCCAGAGCACGAAATCGATACCGCGCTTGAGTGGGCGCAAGCGAATGCCTCCTCAGCAAAAGCCACTAAAGCATTCAACCTGCTGCCTGGTGACCGCGTCGTATTCACCGGCCAGATGCAGCGAGATCGAGACGAATGGGTCACTACGATCATGTCGGCCGGGCTTGTTTCTGGTGGTGTCGCTAAGTCGACCAAGCTGCTCGTGGCAGCTGACCCAGACTCGCTGAGTGGCAAGGCCGCAAAAGCCCGAAGTTACGGGATACCTGTGGTTAGCGAGGAAGCATTCGTGAGGCTGTTTGGGAGTTACTGCGAATCTAATTAGTTCGCTTGCGGCACCGCCTCGAGCGAAAAAACACCTCTGCGCGAATATGCCAGATAGGTTTGAGGCCACCCAAGAAACTGAAGGATCCGAAATGCCAACGCCCACGTGGGATCGACTACGGCCCGAACGTCGAGAACGAATTCTGGTCGCGGCCGAAGCCGAGTTCGGTTCGCACGGATTCTCCCGGGCGAGCCTGAACACGATCGCCCGCGAGGCAGGGGTCGCCAAGGGCAGTCTTTTCCAGTACTTCGAAGACAAAGCAGACTTTTACGCTCACCTTTCGGGCCTAGCCGCGCTTCGGATCCGCCACGAGATGGAGTCGACAATCGCCCGCCTCGACTTCGAGCACGACTTTTTTGGGTCGCTGTTTGAAGTTTTCGTCGCTTGGGACGATTACTTCGCCAGCCACCCCAGCGATCTGGCGATGACCGCGGCAGTGAACCTCGAAAGTGATCCGGGGGCCCGCATGGCCGTACGCCAAGCAGTGAACGTTCACTACTTAGAAACGATGGGGCCTGTCCTAGCCACCGGTGTTGAAAGTGGGCAGTTGCGCGCCGACGCCGACCTGCAGACTTTCGGGGCGATGCTGCTGCTCCTTTTGCCCCACCTGGCGTTGGCACCACAAACGCCCGGCCTTGACCCGGTCTTGCGCCTAGAGGAACTCGACCGGGCCGGCCGTCAGCATGCTTTGCGTGGGCTTACGACGATGCTTCAGCGCGCTTTTGGCTCTTGACGACGACGCCATCGTTGAGCCTGGACTGGAACCGGTGCGTGGCCATCAAGTTCCAAGGTTTGGCTCCGTCCAGATCGAGTCGGCGAAGCGTCTGCGCCATCGGGTGTTCGCTGGCCCCAACCGTCAACCTCAAGCCGTTCGTTGGGTACAACTTGTTGACGCCACGAACGTTCGCCGTGCTGCGAACCAGATCGCCGTCCAGTTCTGAATACAGCAACAACGACAACGCTGGACTCGGCACCGACAGCCCCACCGAACCCTGCAGGTTCATGATCTTCTCACCGCCGTCTGGATCCTCGACTTGCACCACGATGTCGCGCGCGTTCGCTTGCACATCCATCTTCGTGACGAATTTTGGGAAGCCCCAAATGTCTCGACCGGCCGCGTTCGCTGCTGCGGTAGAAACCGGCAGATGCAGGATGTGGAACGCGAGATCTCGGCCACCGTCGACATCGGCGAGCATCTGGTTCCACCGGAATTTCTTCGGCGCGTCGTGCTGCACCACTGGAATCGCGATCGCCACCTCGAAGTAGGGCCCGACTGTGGTCAGGCGGTAGTCATAACCGGCGATGAACACCGCCGAGCGATTTTTTCGAGTCAAGGCAGGCCGCAAGCCCAGCGGCGCAACTTCGGCGGTTGCCGCCGCCAAGTCACCAAAGAAACCGGCAACTACCGACGTGGTGTCGTAGTAAAGGATCGGCAACTCGACCGGCCCCTCGCTCGTCTGCTTCGTGGTGCGCGGCACGCTGAAAAATGGTTCTGGCTGTCCCATTTCGATCTCC
>JAKPAQ010000512.1 GCA_029779385.1 Actinomycetes bacterium
GCCTGGAATCGTTGGCAGGGCCACCACCACGAAGAAGGTCACCGCGGCGAGCACTGACGAGACTAGCGCCGCGATGATCGCCCGTTTGGCCGCGCGGAACCCGTAGACCTCCGAAATCACGTCGCCAAGAACATAGGCGAGCGGGAAGAGCACGGCTCCCCCGTCGAGAATCAGCGGCCAGAACTGAACCGGACCAACCGACACGTCGCCACTGCCAACGGCTACGCCTTTTGCCGCCGCAACGTTGGAGATGACGATGACCACACAGAACGCGGCCAGCAGCAGTTCGTATGGCGAGCTGCGCCGATCAACGAACGTCTTGGCCGTATCAGTTTGAGGCAAATCAAGCGACATGGCGACCATCCTCCCACGACAAAGCCCCGACAAATTCACCACGACGCTCAGTGGGAGAATCGACCCATGAGCATCCCCGCCGCCACCGACGTCTTAGTCGTCGGGGCCGGTCCTGCAGGTTCGGCCGCCGCGACTTGGTCGGCACGTCTGGGCCGAGACACCGTTCTGGTCGATGCGGCGTCCTTCCCCCGGGACAAGACGTGCGGCGATGGCCTCACCCCGCGGGCGATCGCCGAGTTGGACCGACTCGACCTCGGCGACTGGGTTCGCTCCCATACGGTCAACCGCGGCCTGCGTGCCGCCGGGTTCGGCCAGGAGCTATTGCTGCCGTGGCCCGGCGGTTCCCGGCCAGATCACGGCTCGGCCGTGCCGCGAACCGAACTTGATAACAAACTTCGAGATGCTGCGCTGGCCGCTGGCGCGGCCGGTGTCGAGGGGGCCCGGGCGATTGATGTCAAGCGTGGAACTGATGGTTCGGTTTCGGCTGTCGTGTTCAAGACTGCCGCCGGCCAGCAGACGATCCGGTGTCGCCAGTTGATCGTTGCCGATGGCGTCCGGTCGCCACTTGGGCGCGTACTCGGTCGCCAGTGGCACCGCGAAACGGTCTACGGCGTTGCCGGTCGCAGCTACGTGAAATCTGGCCGCGGCGACGATCCATGGATCTCCTCGCACTTGGAACTTCGCGGTGAGTCCGGCGAACTTCTGCCCGGATACGGCTGGATTTTCCCGCTCGGTCAAGATCAGGTGAACCTAGGCGTGGGCGCACTGGCAACCGCTAAGCGGCCAGCGAACCTGCAGATCCGTCCGTTGATGGAGTACTACGCCTCGTTGCGCCGTGTCGACTGGGATTTGGCCGGCGAACTCCAACTGCCGACGTCGGCGCTGTTGCCGATGGGCGGCGCTGTTTCGGGTGTTTCGGGTCCGAACTGGATTCTGATCGGCGATGCTGCTGGCTGCGTGAACCCGCTCAACGGCGAGGGAATCGACTATGGCCTAGAAACCGGTCGCCTCGGCGCCGAACTCCTGCTTTCCGGTGGGCCGTTGACTCAGGCCTGGCAGTCGACATTGACGGAACATTACGGCCCGGCGTTCTCAATTGCTCGTCGCCTTGCCTCGCTGTTGACTGTGCCCAGGTTCCTGCCCGCGGCCGGACCAGTCGGCATGCGGTCGCACCGCTTGATGACCGTTGCCCTGCGGGTGATGGGCAACCTAGTGACCGAAGAGGACAAGGACTTCACCGCGCGGCTATGGCGTTGGGCCGGCAAACGCTCGATTCGCCTCGATGAGCGCCGGCCGTTCACGGACTGAAGCGCGCCGGCGCGTATCGTCGGGGCCGTGCAACGGATCGCAACAGTAAACGTAAACGGAATCCGCGCCGCCTGGCGCAAGGGAATGCCCGGTTGGCTCGCCGAATGCGATGCCGACGTGGTCACCTTGCAGGAAGTACGCGCTCCCGACGAGATCGTCCACGAAATCCTCGACGGCACCGGCTATCACGTAGTTCATACCGAAGCCGCAGCCAAAGGTCGCGCGGGAGTTGCCGTGATCAGCAAAACCAAGCCGGTTGCGCATCGAATCGGCAATGGCGACGGGGTCTTTGATGATGCTGGTCGTTGGATCGAGTCTGACATCGAACTTGCTGACGGAACACTGCTGAC
>JAKPAQ010000517.1 GCA_029779385.1 Actinomycetes bacterium
GGCTTACGGGGGAGGATCCGGTCGAGTTACCCGAGGACTCAATCGTCATGAAGATCTATTCCTAACAGAATGGTCAGTTTCTTGGCCAAATGCGATAGGGGATCAGAACCCCCCAACGTATTGAAAGCGTAACAAACGGTTCGGGGGTGTTTCACCGAATGGCCATTTCAGTGACCTACCTCACGCGATTACGGGGCAAAAAGTCAGTCCAGGTGATACACGAGGCCGTTGCCGATTAGGTCGGCGACCACGTCGTCGGCCAAACGTAGGGCCGGGTTGTCGTAGTCGACCGGCGGTTCGCCGAACTCGTCGGTCAACACCGCTGCAAGGTGGGCGACCGTCGTCTCACCTTCACCGATCAGCGTCATCACCCGCGACGCCAAAGCCGACAAGACGATGGCGCGTCCGTCGAGGGTGAGCGCGACCGCAGCGTCGTCATCTACATAAAAGTCGAGCAGGTCGCTGCGGGTGAACCGTTTGCCGAACGGCTCGATGTCGTAGTCCAGTTCGGCGAGCGACGGCGGCACTTGCGGCGCCGGCGGCGGTTCGGCCGGAAGCGGCCTAGCCAACAGGTCGGTCAGCACCGGCAGCAAATCTTCGGCTTCGCGGTAGGCGACCTGGACGGCCGGTCCGGCCGCGCGAACTAGTTCGGCGACCCGGTGAAGTGGGCGATCGAGTTCGGCGAAATACGAAGTCTGCTCACCGATCAGGGCGATCGCTTCGGCGACCGGCACCTCACGCACCTCGGGCGTTTCGGGTCCGTCGACCGAACGCGACAAGAACACGATCGCGCCAAGACTCAAGTCGGCCGGGGCGGCGAGCAGGCCGAGGCTCTCGGGGGAGTGTTGGATTTTGCCCCAGTCTCGGTCGGTCGGCATGAGTGCTAACGGCTTCGGATAGGGGAGAACCCCGCGCTGTTCCGTGAACGCGATGGTTTCGTCGGAGACATAGCCAAAATGCTTGCCCAGGGTGCGCGAGACGGTCGACTTGCCGGCGCCAGAAGCGCCGACCAGGATCGCCGTGCGGCCAGTTTCAAGGTCGGCCAGTCCGGCCGCGTGGACCATCACCAGTTTGGCGCGGGCGGCCTCGATAGCCTTCATGGTCACCGCGGAGGTGAACACGCTGGCCAAGATTTCGACGGTTTCGGCCGCGGCCGAGTTCTGCTCCCAAGCCAGTTCGTGGACTGCCTCATCAGGGTCTAGCACTGCGCCAACGCTGGCGCCAGAAAACTCGGCGGCCGCCTCGGCCGGTGAAAGTTCACGCACGCCGCACCGGGCCCACGCGGTCAGGATCTGTTCGGCGGCCTCATCGCGGCCACGGCCGCCAACTCGAATACGCACCGGCACGCCAAAGGCAGTCAGTTCGAGGGTCCGGGGGTCGGCAAACGGGTCGGGCAACACGGGTGTAGTCATAACGGTCAGCACCCTACTTCAAGAGTTGGCGCCGGTAGTCGCGGTCAGAGTTTCGCACGCCAACTCCATCGCGGCGCGAATGTCAGCGGCCGCGCCGATCGACTCGACTTGACCCTTGTAGGTCGGCGGGACGACCACGTGCGAAACCAGCGGGTGGAATGGTCGTTCGTCGGCTTCGGCGCTGGCGAACAGCACCTCGTGCAGTTTCTCGCCCGGCTTGAGCCCGGTGTAGACGATCTCGATTTCGCGGCCCGATTGTTGGATGAGTTGTTTGGCGACGTCGTCGATTTTGACTGGCTCGCCCATGTCCAGGACGAGCGCTTCGCCGTCTCGGCCGATGGCGGCAGCCTGGATCACCAGTTGGACGGCCTCGCCGACGGTCATGAAGAAGCGGGTGACGTCCGGGTGGGTGACGGTCACTGGCCCGCCGCGATCGATTTGTGCCTGGAACGTGGTCAACACGGATCCGCGAGTTCCGAGCACGTTGCCGAAGCGAACACTCAGATACGTGCCGTCGGCGCTGTGGCCGACGCCGGCGGTGAGGCCTTCGGCGAGTCGTTTGGAGTAGCCGAGCACGTTTTCGGGGGCGGCTGCCTTGTCAGTGGAAATGTTCACGAACCGCGACACGTTTGCCGCCACGGCCGCGTCGAGCACGTTGCGGGTGCCGAGCACGTTCGTCTTGAACGCTTCGCCGCCTTGACGTTCGAGCATGTTCACGTGTTTTAGGGCGGCGGCATGGAACACCACGTCGGGTTTGGCCGCGGTCATCACTTCGATCAGCCGGTCACGGTCGCGAATGTCCGCCAACACCATGTCGGGCGATTCGAGGTCGGCGCGCCCGTCGAGCGACAGCGCCAGCGAGTGTAGGGCCGACTCGTCTCGGTCCAACATCAAGAGCCGCGCGGGTGCGAACCGGCGGATTTGGCGGCAAAGTTCTGAACCAATCGACCCGCC